>DAHVAI010000044.1 GCA_027314685.1 Nitrososphaerota archaeon
TGCAATGTTTCTATGAGCTCTATGGGTGTAGGACAAGGCTATCGATGTCCAAAATGTAGGACAAAATCTTCGGAGCCGAAGAGGACTAGTATGGAGTTTAGAGAATTGATCATCGATCGAATCTATATCCCGCCCATCAAGGCGCAAAGACACCTGACAAAACCATATGTTAGATATTCGATTATCGGGAAGACGGCATCGATACCGTTGAGGCTCAAGGGTGTCTGGTATGAATAGAAAAAATAAATCAAAGAATTGCTAATTTCTTTGATTTATGGTTGAGGTAATTCATCCTGCTGGACGGGCGACACAATTGGATCTGGCGCAGGCAAAGTCTGCTTTACCTTTGGCATGCGTTTGCGTCTCGGAGTTCCGTCAGGAGATGTCTTTCTTACTCTTGTCCGCTTTGGTCTAGCAATCACTAGTGCTGGTGCTGCATTTTCAACAGGGCTAGCAAAGTTTGATACTGCGTTGACATCAGTCGGGAGCGGCGTCGATGAAACTTCTGGTCTCGTGAACGCTGTTTCTGGTTCCTCGAAAGGAGGTGGTGCTTCGAATAGCGGCGCACTCATTGTTGGTACAATTGAAGTCTGTACTACTGGTGTTTCTTGAGAAGCTGTTGATGTTTCGGCAATTGGAATATCTTGTAATGTGCTAGGTGGATTGGGTGCTATTTCCGGAGTCGATTGCGTTGGCTGAACAAACGTGCTGGACGTCTTTGGATGTGAGTTAATTCCTCTGTATATTGCGGCACAAAGCAGTGCGACACCGAATGCAGTGCCCGACTGGAGCAATAGCATTTCTATTCCCATCGTGTTTTACCTATTTCTCTCAACGATCAGAGTTTGACTTGTAGCACGATGTCAATATAGTTTGACCAGACGCGCCGATTATCTTCTCAAATTAAAACATTCACGTTATTTCGAGCAGTTTTCACGGATTAGGACGCTTCGTAATCAGGAAATTGTACTACAATAAATCTCCCAGCACAATTAAATGCGAAAATCCCACACTGGCGCACAACTGTATGAAGTGAGGAATATTGTCCCGCCAATTCTCAACGAAATACATATTCTCAGTCTTGGCGGTAGTCACGTTTGCTAGAACGGTATATTCGATCAACTGGTACACGCTTTCACCTGGACTCACTCAAGTTGAGGCAGGATTTCATACTAGCCTGCAAAGTCTAGGGATTCTAGAAAGCTCGTTCGCACTGGGCGCTGCCCTTTTTCAAGTTCCGGCAGCATACGCGACCGCAAAGCGAAATGCCAAGCTACTCGCAGTAATTGGGCTTTTGACGATGGGTCTTTCCAACGGGCTATCCGCATTCTCACCAAATCTTGCCACGCTAATAGGGCTTAGATTCACTTTGGGAGTGGGCGCTGCCATGTTTTTCTCTCCAGCAACAATTCTCGTAGCCCCACTCTTCCGCAGTGAAAGACAAGGATTAGCAATTGGAATTTACAACTCTGCATTCAATCTGGGAGGAACTATCGCGTTGCTCGGGTGGGTGTTTGTGATCCAATCCTATGGGTGGAGGTTTGGAATCCTGCTTGGTGCTCTACTCCTGATACCGGCAATCATTCTCATTCTGGTCGTGGTGAAACATTCTGAGCGAGATTTAGGACAGGTAATAGACAGTCCCAAAAATTCTGTGGTTGAGGTGTTAAAGAATAGACAAATTTGGTACATGGGTTTAGGATTGGTAGGGCTATGGTCGGCGTCGTACGCTATCTCCCAATTCCTTCCGTTTTTCGAGATCAAGGTAAATCTGCTTGAACCTTCCTACGCTGGCTTTCTTGCATCTCTCTCGCTACTTGTCCCTATACCTGGATCTTTGATTGGTGGTTGGCTTTCTGACAGGCTCCGTAACAGGAAAGCCTTTCTTCTATATCCAACTATTCTATTCGGGATAGGGACTGCACTGATAGGATATTCGGGATTCAACGTATCAATCCTTCTACTTTCATCGCTCGGGATGTGTCAAGCCTTCGCGTTTGTTGCGATGTACGCTGCGCCTTTTCAAATGAACGAGCTGAAGATTGAGCAGAAGGCTACGTCTCTTTCTCTCATGAACGGTATCCAGATATTTGGTGCCTTCGTCCTGCCAATTCTGTTCACAAATACTGCCATCCGTATGGGCTACGCGTTCGCATGGATTACGGCAGGTGCATTCACGCTAGCGTTTGTACCCCTCCTAGTGCTGGTCAAAGAACCGTTCAAGAAAGAAATCTCTGACCAGAAAAGTTAGGTCGGCGTATAATGTCTCTCAGTCTAGACCTTCATCAACTTCTTGTAAAAACTAACTAACGCGCCGAAATTCTCTGCGCCTAATTCGTTTGCTGATGCCAGAGTAATTTGATAGGATAGGCTTCCTAACATCAAAGGAATTCCCAAGCGATTGCATTCCTCATTTATCAATTTCAAATCCTTTGAATGCCAAGAATGCTTGTCAGATATTGATTTGTTGCCGTTGACTATCACTGGCGCGAACCTCATGAAAGCATCTGATTTTCCGCTGGCTTCGCCAATTATCTTGAGTAGTAAATTGGGATCGATGCCGTTCTTTAGGGCATAGCATACTGCTTCTGTCGTGGCAATTTTGTGAGTTGCAACAAGATAGTTGTTGATCAGTTTGACTATCTTTCCCTTTCCTGCTTCGCCAACGTATTCCACCGTCTTTCCAAGCGCGTTTAATACGTCCGTGCAATTGTCGACTGCGGGCTTGTCCCCGCTAGAGAGAATTATAATGTCACGGGTTTTCACTCTCTCGGGCACGCCTGAAATTGGGGCATCAACAAACGAAGCCCCTTTTTGTTTCACCAGCTTTTCTAACTCCAGAGTTGTCTCAACATCTAGAGTGCTCATTTCAATTACAGTGTGTTTGCTTCGGAGGCTCGATAGGACATTGTCTTTTCCTTCCACAAGTACTTCTCTTACTATCTTCGAGTTTGGCAAGATGGAGATGATGACATCAGAAGACTGAGTCAAATCGGCCGGAGAAGTCGCTATTTTTGCACCTTTACTCCTTATCTCGTCATTGGCCTCGGGGCGCACGTCGTACGCAACAAGAGGAAACCCTGCAGAGATCAAGTTAATCCCCATTGGTAGTCCCATTTCTCCAACGCCAATCAAGCCAACAGTTGGTTTTGCCAAAAGTAGTCTCTTGAAGTAGGCGACAGAATGTCGTGATAAATCTTTGCCGATTATTTGTCATGCTTGGTAGTCCAGTTCAGACAGGCTTTCAATTTTCACAAAGAGTCTGTTTTGGCAACGAAAGCATACATCCGGAAAGCTATCTATTTCCCACATCTGAGCATTGCAGACGCAAATGATCCTGCGGGTTTTTCTCCCGGCTTCTGCCGCCCTTATGATCCATTCCGTTGATTAGCTGTTGACTTCAAAGTTCAGGAATCTTTGCTCTGTGGGTGCGACAATCGACGAGCATATTTTCAATGACTCGAGTCGTGAGGAACGAAACGAATCATGTCTGCAATAAAGGAAGCAGATTTGATTTTGATCCAGAACTAAACTTAGATGTCTGTACCACAACATATAAAGGGTTCATCACATACGCCAGATGTGATGACTTTGAAGTCATGGATAAGGCGCGGGCTTAGTAGAGCGGCCTTGGTCATCGTTGTCGTGATAATTGTAGTAATAATGGCGGGAGCCGGTTATTACGGGCTTATCCTAAGCATTCACAATACGCAACCTAGCAGATCTTCAATCACAACTTCGAGCTCATCTTCAGGCTCCTCCACTTCAACTTTTCCGATCACAAGTTTCACAACGACTTCGGCTTCAAGTACTTCCACGACTTCGACTACCTTTCCAAATACATTGGTGATTGATGATACTAATTGGCCCAATAGCGACCTGAATATGCTTGCTTGGACTGACTGGCCGAATTGGCAGGAATACACTGTGTACCAGCCACTGGTCGGCGTAAATCTCTCTGCATTGTATCAAAAGGGAGTTATCCAATATGAGCCTGTATTGGCGAAGAATTGGACCGTGTCTGCAGATGGATCAACCTACACGTTTAATCTCAGGCAGAATATCAAATTCTCAAATGGCGACCCATTCAACGCATATCAAGTTTGGACCGAGATGTATGGCTATTATTATCTCTCTGCAAATAGCTCAAACTGGTTTGTTAACTTTGACTTGTTCAATATGTCTAGCGTGAACTTTGGACCAGGATCAATAAGCTTACTCAACCAAAGCGGACTCATAAACCCATCATCACAATCTCTTGCAATGATGATGAACCAAGCTTGGCCGATTTACGTAACTGGACCTTTTCAAATCGTCTTCCATCTAGAATCACCATTTGCATATCTTCCTGGGATCATTGTTTCACTTCAGGGCCTGATGTATGACGCGCAATATGTCTTATCCAATGGTGGATTTGGCACACCGGTTGCAATAAACACGGCTTTTAACCAGAATCCGATCCCTGGAACCGGACCTTACTTAGTCACCGGTATGTCCGAAGACGCCTATGTAAAGTTCGCACAGAACCCAAGTTATTGGGGAGATAATCTGACTGCTGCTCAGATTGCCCAAAACCCGATCATTGACCCCGGACATGTTAAGAATGTGATAATTTACTACAAACCAAATGATCTGTCTAGGTACACAGACCTTTCAACAGGCGCGGCTCAAATAGTAGGAATTACATCCCAAAACTGGAATCTTGTTGTGTCTAATCCAAGCAAATATTCGTATTTCGAACTTCCCCAAAGCGCTGGACTG
>DAHVAI010000045.1 GCA_027314685.1 Nitrososphaerota archaeon
TTGAACATGAAGCTGGAATTCGGGCCGACTATGCCGTATCCTTGAAGCGTGAAGATTAACCCTGCAAGGAAAAAGAGCGCTCCCACAAACAAGACTACCAAGACAAGCGTTCCGCGACTTTTTGCCATTAGTTACCATCCATTGAGATTGTTTCGAGGGTATTTAGGGACTCTTCAATGTGTTTTGTGATGTTGAGTTGAGAATTGAATATGTTCCTAATCTTTCCAAACTTGTCGATGATGAACGTAATTCTTGGCGGTATCAGAGGACCGGTCGCTCCGTACAACTTTCTGATTGACTTGTTTGAATCTGTAACCAGCGTGAACTGAAGGCCGTGCTCTTTCTTGAATCTGGCATGTGTTTCTTGGCTATCAGAACTTACGCCTATGACGGTTGCATTTAGCGAATTCGCCTTATCCCACACGTCGCGAAATGAGCATGCTTCCTTTGTGCATCCGGCGGTAAAGTCTTTTGGATAGAAGTAGAGAACAATGTTGTTCTTTCCTAGGACATCTGCGAGTGCAAACTTACTTCCGTCGTCAGCAGTAGCTTCAAAAACGGGAGCTGCGTCGCCGATCTTCAGTTTCATTTGGACAAATCAAGTGATCGTTGCATATAGGAATTTAGATTTCTTGTTTCGTATGCCTGGTAACTATGAAATGAGATTCCAGTTGAAGCTCCTTGAAGTGTTCGAAGGATTTTCTCGCTCGTAAAAACGATGAGCATCAATTCGCTTCACACTGGATTCGAGTGTGAGGTGGGTTGCTCCCATGGATTTTGCCCATTCCTTCGCCGAGTCGAGAAGCAGTTTTCCGATACCCTGTGAGCGATAGTCGGGATGAACAGCCAGATCTTCTACCCAGGCGCGTTGCCCAAAGCGCACTGATTCAATATCAAGGTATATTGTACAGAAACCCACAAGCTGAAGATTTCGCTTGGCCGTGAGGACCCTGCCGACCGGAGATACAATGAGCTTGTTCAAGCGTTCTTTAGCACTAGCCTCATCCCACGCCGGCGATCTTCTTCCGGGAGGCGCGAAGAGCCACTCATACGCAGAGACTATGGAACGAATATCATCTGTACCTGCTGGGACAATTGTTGCCGGTTGATCTTGCTCTCTCATAAGAGGTCACGGTAAAGTACTTTGGTATTCATGACCATGTTCTGGAAGTGCTTATCAAGTTTAGATAAAAAGGTCGCTGCCAATGTCATCTCCCGTCTCAGCCACGATCAAAGCAGTCCTGTGCTACCTGAAAAGAGATGGGAAATATTTGCTACTATTGAAGTCTCCGGGAAAGTTCGGCGGAGGTTTTTGGAATGCTCCCGGCGGAAAAATCGAGAATGGAGAAACTTCGTCGGCCGCGGTGATCAGAGAAGTCAAAGAGGAGACCGGGCTTTCAGTTCACCAGCTTGAGAAAATGGGGCATCTGGAATTCTATTTCGGACCGGACAAGCCAAGGCCAGACTGGACAGCTGAGGTTTTTTCATCAAGCGATTTCTCGGGATCTTTGGTGGAAAGCGATGAGGGACGGTTAGAATGGTTTGATGAAGACAGACTTCCAATAGATCGTATGTGGGAAGACGACCGCTATTGGCTCCCACTTCTGGTCAAAGGTTACAAGTTCCATGGCAAGTTTTGGTTTACTCTAGACATGAAAAAGCTACTCTCGCACGAGATAGCTCCGCTAAGGGAGTGACCTTGCACGCCGCATCTTGTTCAGATCTCCTACCTTTGTACTGAACAAGAGCTCCGTTCCAAGACTCGCGAGAAAGAAAAGTGTGCCAATGGTTGACGAAACCAAACCGAAATCCAGGGCAACTGATATCAAAAGAATCACCAGCATTCCCACATTGCTCGCTATTGCACCGACCCCAAACAGGAATGCTCTCCTTGACCGACTAGTCATTTTAAGACGCTCCGAATCAAACTTCACGCCTATCGTCGGAATTGCGTTGCCCAACCTTCCTAGCGAACCTCCGAGCTTGCGAAAATCGCTCCTGGATAGGAAGAAGTACCTTGTCCTCACATGAAAGGCTAGACCTGTGGCGTAATGCGCGAGAGGGTGTAACGAGAAGAAAACCAAAACCATCGAGATCAAGAGCAGGACTGTTTTGAATAGGAGAATATCGGTTATTGAGCCGGCATAAAGAACGACAAATCCAGTCAACACGCCAAGTAATAGCATGCCTGCGAATGAGTTTGGGAGCTTTCGAAACTTCATCAGAAGGAAATCAGGACAGCTGTCATGTCGTCGGGCTTTATTCCTTGTTCAATGGCAGATTTCACGATGCCTCGAGCGTCTCCAGACTTTGCGAGAGCTGATAGTTTTGCCTTGCCGCCATGTGAATTCAACAAGTTATCAGTGACACCATCAGAACAGAGAAGCATGGCATCACCACGATCGCATTTGATGGTTTCCGCGTGTACCTTCAGATCACATTCTAGACCAAGATACTGGATTATCCCGTACATCGACATTGGATCCTTCGATCTCTGGGAATCATCTTCGTAGGCAAGAATCATCTTGTTCTTTCTGAACAAGAGTATTGGACTATCGCCAACATTTCCGACAAGGACCAGCTGTCCTGAAAGAACCTTTGCAACTGCGATTGTAGTTCCCATATTGAGAAATCCCAACCTTGCTGCCTTTTCTTGGATGCTCGAATGCATCTCCATTATCATTTGGGCAAGCGAGGACACGTCTCTTAGTTTCGCGGAATTTTTTCTGAGAAAATCTATCGCGTAAGAGCTCGCTTCTTTTGCACCCGAGC
>DAHVAI010000052.1 GCA_027314685.1 Nitrososphaerota archaeon
AACAATCCTTCTTCAGTAAGAAACTGGGCACACCATAGACAAGCACAACCTGGAATCAGGTCGTATACTTGACCACTAATTCTCATAGTGCCACGGGCTACGTTCTTAATTATTAGCCCAATGTCTACGTAAGGAATCAAAAACCTCCAGGCAAATGTTTGCAATTCCTTCCTCGCATTGAGAGTATCCAAACAACCGACCAGAACATCACATTCCTTCAATTGACGAATAGAATTTTCGCTGGGAAATCTGTCTGTAATCCCGACAAATTTGACTTAAGGATTTGTATCATCTACCTGACGTTCCATTATCTTGACTTTGCTCATCTTTGTCTTTACATCAGAAGGCCTTCCTCCGATCAACCTGCTTCGGTTTGATTCTTCGATCACGTCTCTATCCACTCCTACAATAGTGCCGACTCCCAAAAGTGAGAGTTGCTGTACAACATGTGAGCCACCGCCTCCCAAACCTACAACGCCCACCGTCGCTCCAGCAAGCAGTCTCTGACCATTCTCTCCAATCAAGCCCAACTGTCTAGCATACATTGCATTCGGAATATTTTTCTCGCTGACTTCAGCTGGCAAGGTTCGAACGGGGTCAGAGATCCACCTGGAACGCGTTATCGGAATAGGATCATTCTTGCCAGGAATCCAAGCGAGACCATTTATTGACCCCCCCTCCCCAAAGACAGCGGTTCCATGTGGCATGTTTGGGATCGCCGTTCTGAAAGCAGCACATAGCTGGGTTCCATTTTTCAAATCAATTGAGGATAATCGCGGTGGTGATTGTTCGCAATGAGAATGAAGGATCAACAAGCCTGATCTTGAACCTGACGCATTCTCAATTGCGCTGAAATTGAATGATGCTTTCCAAGAAGTGCCAAATTTCGAGGTCACATACTCTTCAGGAGGTACAGGAAGAAGAGCCTTGACGAGTAGAACATAGCGATCTTTTAGTTGCGCCGCTGCGATCTTTGCGAGAACAACTCTCTCCTCACTAGTTTCGAATAATTCTCGCTGCAGAGTGAGACCTTCTGCGTAAGGAATGCGAACTTCGACTTGACTACGCTGGTTTTGCAAATCTGTGCAGTGCACTCTCCACATACTGGTACAATGGGTCTTGATTCGGATCCCAACTGAATCGATAAGAATAGCCGAACCAGGTTTCGCCGTCGATAATAGTGGAATTCGCATTAGGCATGGCCCCATTTACCAGCCTAACTTGCTCTTTCACAAACCAACCATTTGGTGTATCCTGATTCAGCGGGAAGGTGACGAGAAAGTCTATTTCGCTGGGCGTGCAACCCCTTGGCAGAAGTGCATGCCTGATGCGCACTGCAACTCTGTTTGAAAGTGTCTTCATGTTGACGTCAGCGAAGAAGGACTGCAGCTGCGCCACCTTTGCTTCGGGCGTCATTAGCTCACCGTTCCATTAGGTACATCGAGGAACCGCTCGTCTTCGTGAATCTCGATCTCTTCCATGTCTCCTACTGGAATCCGATCGTGTCCCTTGAGCCTGTAAAGTGTGCTGTCAGTGGGGACACCAGCCTTCTGTTTGATTTGAAGTCCAGTCACTTTGTGGGTTTCGAAGAAGACGGGTTTGTCGTTGACGAATATCTTCACCTGTTTTGTTTCAGTAATGCTTGTTTCCAAATTTTTGTCACCTCTATTTCTTGTACAAAATCATCGAAATCTCATTCTACTAACAATTGTCAGCGCCACTAACAACACTGCGACAATGATGAAGGTGCCTGCCCAACCCGAAGCACTTTGGGAAATCTGTTGGTTTGTTGATACTGTAGTCGACGAGAGGAATGCCATTAAGACTCCACCGAGCGCCAGGATTGCGACTGCGCCCGTAGCTACGAATACGAATTTTACTGACATTTGGTGTTATTTTCACCAAAAGTACTCTTTAGGAGGTCGCCAAATCCGAGAACTTATTGAACAAAAATGAGAGGCCATCTACAATAGGGAGATGGCGTCTCAAAAATTGAGAAACAATCTCAAGAATGAGCAAGCCTAGCGTTTCTGATAGTTACTAGTATCCTGTTGTCCTCGTTTGTAAGTCGTATTTTTCTGTACCTATTGTTCTTGTATTGTCTGCGCAGAATCAGAATATCCTGAAGGGCGCGTTGGAGCTGGACTTGCGTTACTGCTAAACCAAACCTTAGTTTGGCCCTTGCGATTAAATCCTCAAATGGAATTGCCTCACCTAACACAGCCCGCAATGCAGCTAGTACTATAATCTCTCTTCTTCGTCCTCTAGTAAACAAACCGATCTTCAAAACCGATTCGATCAGGTACATCGTCCTAGTGAAAACCCACTTTGGAATCGTCTTCAAACCATGCGTTGCTGTATCTTCAGATGCTCGGCAAGCTCTCTCAATAATCCAAGCGTAGTCTCCAAGGTTCAAAGGGATTGGTACATTTTCGTTGAATTCGTTCCCCGACAACTCAGAATCCATCTCAAGTTTCCTCTCTAATTTCGAGATCTCTTAATTGACCAAGAGCGTTGTCGATCTGTCTGAAGTAATCTTCTCGAGCTGGATCACTTGAATACCTATACTTGCTATCTTCGCGCGCGATGCTTGCTATTACGAGTCCTTTTCTACGTAGCTTTCCCAAGTAGTTCTGCATACTTTTTCCTGATGTCTGAAACTTTTCCGCTATCGTATCGGCACTCTCGTTTGGGTTGCTGTGGACATAGCTCAAAACCAGCAACTCGTTCAGACTCTTCTTTGTGTATCGCTTCCTTAGAGACTGAACAAGTGCCAAGTTTTCACACTATCCATCTGGTTACCCGCAAAATCGAATTAAGGCAATAATCATATTGTGAATAACCTACTCTGATATTGTACGCGCGGTAATTGGGGTAGGAAGATAATATCGGCGATCGACCTAAGACAAGTCAGAATTAGTTCTGGTTTATCATTGAAA
>DAHVAI010000063.1 GCA_027314685.1 Nitrososphaerota archaeon
TTTCAAATCGAATCAACTTGGCTCAGACTATCCCTCAACAGCAAGGAGTCGTTTATATGACTCCTGCTCAACCAAATCCACCATCAGTTCAGAACGCACCATCTTCGCAGGAGGATTCGAAATTCTGTGTCGGTTGCGGTACAAAGATGACTAATGTTTCTGTCTTCTGTCCGACCTGTGGTCTAAAGCAACCCATGTAGAAAATGAAAGATTTCGGCAGCTATCCGTTTCCTGAATTTCCGCAATAGAAACCTGAAGTAGGTTGATTGTATGAGGCCTGGACATCCAGGAACGAGCTGCTTACTGATGGATTAGAGACATATACACATTGGAACAAAACAAAAGATAACGAAACCTTAGCTGTAATCTGGACATTTGCCAATCCGGATACCGAAGCCGAAGTGAAAGTGTACGGAACTATTGGCAATGAAAAGAACATTACAACTAACAAAATAAAACTAGAAATCCTAATGCAACATTCCTTCCTAGATGAGATGCTCTGTACTGAACAATCAAAGGAGAGGTTTGAGTTGGTGGCCCGACTCCAAGAACTGCCAAATGTTTAGGGCGCAGGCAATATTTCGACCCTAGTGAATCTTGTAACGAATCCCCTTTCTGGTCTTTCAAAGGATCAGCGGCTAACCCTCCAAGATTAGTTCTATATTTTCCCCTGTGCTGAGTGCGAATAGGTAAACCAACAGCAAAATTCGAAAATAATGAAAGATTTTGATGGTCAAAATGGAAATTTGCTCAGCGCCAAAGGGCATCAAGATGCTTCGAAACAACTTCTGGCAAGCCCTTTCAATGGGAAGCCATAAGTGAGAATGATGATTTTTAGGTAGTCAGGCATGGAAGGTCATCACGAGCAGTTCTTTACTCATTTGAAAATCCGGCACTATATTCAGTGAAGAGACAAAAGCTTCTTTCAAGAGGTGCTTCAGAAATAGAGACCATTTCTCACCGAGATCGTGCCTCGCCATGGCAGTGTAGTTTCTCCCGTCAGTTTCCAATTCATACTGACCAGCACCTCCATATGTGCAGTACAGGGACATGAGGGCGAGAAGTGATTCAACGTCAACACGCTTGAACCAAAACTGAGACATCTCTTTTGGCAGTCTCTTCCCGAGGTCCTTTCCAATGCCTTCAATCACTTCATCTGTCGATGATTCAAGTAATTTTTGAACAAACAACCTAGAGATCGATACGAAACCAAATTTCTCAACGTACCTATCCCATTCTGCGTATTTTGTGAATATCGAAGCTACGAGAGCATTCGGGGTTACCTTTTTGGACTTTGCATCTCTTTGGAGTATTTCGTCAAGGTCTTTTGTCATTCTGTAGGTTCTCAAGACAGATTTCTTTGCACGGTTGTTAGAGCTCAAGACTTGTATTCAACAAGAAACTTGGTTCAAAAGTCCACGTAATTGAACATTGTACACTTCCTCCCTAAGTAGTTCTACTAAAGTGAGATAATATTGAGGCAAAAGGATATGTTATCAAGAAGTAAGACAGACCAAACTGTGCTGACCGCGACAAGAATAGTACACTCTTCGGTGTTACTTGATTTCGGCGAAGGAGACTGCATTCTCACTGACCCCTGGTTTTCTGAAAAACCCGGGTACTATCATGGTGAACCCCTTGGAATGGAAGTTAAAGACTTGCCAAAACTTTCGGGCGTGGTCGTCAGCCATGCGCATTATGATCATTATGACGTGAACGCATTCTCAGTTTACAAAGACAAGAATGTACCATTCGTCGTGAAAGGGGGGACTTCACAACCCGCTATCAATGTAGGATTCAAGAAAGTTATAGAAATTGATCCTTGGGAATCAACCATGGTTGGGAACGTGAAAGTTACAGCTTCGCCGGCAAAACACGGCGTACCTGAGAATACTTACATTTTAGAATGTCGGGGTCAAACAGTATTCTTTGGTGGCGACACACTTCTGATTCCGGAACTGGAAGAAGTGGCAAAGAGGTTTCCCAGGATAGATCTTGCTTTACTTCCTGTCAATGGTTTGGTAATCAGACCAATGTTTTATAGACGTGTTGTTATGGATGACAAAGAAGCTGCGAAACTCTGCGGAATACTACGACCTCGAATAGCTGTCCCAACTCACTATGCATTCACTGCTGGCAACCTAAGAAACCATCTGCTCTTGAAGTACACTGGGAGCGCAGGTGGTTTTGTAGAATCGGTTCCAAAGTACTCGAAGAATACAATTGCCAAGATTCTAGATCCGGGCCGCTCACTAGTTCTCGAAGCACGTTCAGACCAATAGAAAGAAATTCGGATGAGAAAGTTTTCTTTGACAGCTGCAAGCCGGAGAGCGCCTGATTCTTTTACTGGCTCGGCGCTTTTACTCCAATGTGTTCGGATCCCCTTTCACACAACTATCGAAAGACATGATCGTGAAAATGGGCCCTTGGCGGCTTTGTGAAGTGAAAGGTTTCAAAAGTGATCCGTATGCAGAAGGAAATCAACGCTTAATAGTAGGAGATTCCCTACAATAGAGTAGGGAAAGATATGGCGGAGGTCGTGGACGCCGCGCCGGTCGGCGAAAAGGGTCAAGTGACGATTCCAAAGCAGGTTCGAAACTTTCTCGATGTAAAGCCAGGCGACAGAGTTATTTTCGTCAGCAAAGATAGAGAAATCGTTATGAAAAAGTCGAAATCTAATCAGAAACTCTCTGAGATTCTCTCGCGCGGGAAACCAATTCCCGAATCTTCGATCTCTTTCCAGCGCAAGTTGAGAAAGGAATGGAAATCGTAATCGATGCGAACGTCTTCCTTAATGTGAAGAACAAGGAAGAGCCCTTCTACTCCTACTCGGAACAGGTTCTCAACAGCGTAGATGAAGGGAGAAACAAGGCATTGCTCTCTACTGTGGTTGTAGCTGAAATTTGTTGTGGCTATTACCTGACTGGTGAGACTAAGGATAAGGACGATTTCATTCTGCACGTGTCTTCGTCCCAGAACTTCAGCATCATAGATTTGAATACGCTGATAGCAGATCAAGCTGCATACGTTAGATCCAAAACAGGTATGAAACTTCCCGACGCCATTATCGCGGCAACTGCAATGATTGAGAAGGCCGATCGCATCATAACGAATGATAAGGATTCATTCAAAAAAGCTGCAAAGCTCGCAAAAATACAAACCTCCAAGGAGTTTGTTATGTCAACCGAATTTGGCAAATAACTCCAATTCTTCCACGATTTCGAGAGTCATTACAATGAATTGAGGGAGTTCGTCTCTAGTCAGTTTTTTGGTCAAATGTCAGGGCGTCGAACACCAAACGCTCCGCCCGGGCGCGCCTTCTAACGGTTCAAATCCTTAATATTGGACACGAAGCGCTCTCTACGGTTTGGCTAAACCTCACTCGTAACTGCAATAACAAGAATAAATACGATGATAGGATGAGAGCTCTAATGGTCCTACGGAAGCATCTACTGTTGCTCGGCGCAAAAATCCCGTGAATCGCCCCATAAGAAGCTGAGCCTCTGTGGATCGATTTCGATGAAGGCTGAATATCCGGATTTCTTTCCAATGATCAATTTTCATCAGACTTCAAGTTGACAGAATGAGCATGCCAAAACTCGGACATACCAAGCTGCTATATCTTGCGAAATGTCCCCCAAGCTGGTAGCAACCTTATTAATGAATGAATACCATATTCATCCATCAAACGTTCTGATAGAATTGCCCAGGACCGAATTAGCCAACAAACTGATAAGAAAAGAACAACGCACGAACATTCTGAATGCTGCAAGAGAAGTATTCGCGCAGAAAGGAAGCTCGGCGACGATGTCTGATATTGCTGAAAAAGCTGGTGTAAGTCAAGGATTAGCCTACCGCTACTTTTCGAGCAAGGAGGAGATTTTCTACATCTTGCTGCGCGAGACTATGGAATCAGCAAAGGAATACGACCAAATCATCAAAGAAGTACCAGGCACATCAAGCGAGCGCCTTGAAAGAATTGTCACAAGGCTTCTGGAATTGAGAAAAGAGAAACCCGGATACTATCAGCTGCTGTACCAAATGTTGAGCGACTTAAAGACACCAAAGGAAATCCGGGAGGCTGTATCAAGACGAGGGGTAGTTTTCCGAAAGGAAATGCGAAAGATGCTTATTGAAGGTCAGAAGGCAGGAACAATCGCAAACGACGATCCAGACCAGTTACTCGAAGCCATAATGGGAGTCATAGATGGATTGTGGAGAAGAATAACATACGATCCGCAATCAGCTAAGAACTTTCCCGAACCGAAGATTATCCTGAGAATGCTGAAGGCAGATTGAAAGGAGATCGACAGAAGTTGAAGCGCAAGGGCGTTTGTTACGATGTCGGAAGAGTGATGCTGGGCGAAGACTGGCGCCCCAACTATAATCCGAACCTAGTATCGCGAGAGCTCGAGATAATCAAAAATGATTTGCATTGCAATGCGGTGAGAATTCAGGGATTCAGCCTTGAACGCCTTGTCACTGCTTCGGAAATTGCTCTGAAACACGGGCTCGAAGTCTGGTTTTCGCCGGAGATGTGGGACAGATCGCAAGACGAGACACTAGAATACTTGAAGAGAGCTGCTTCCGCAGTGGAAGAGATTGGCACTCGATTTCCTGAGAAAGTGGTTTTCAGCCTTGGCTCCGAGCTGACACTCTTCATGCAAGGTATCGTTCAAGGGAAGAGTGTCTTTGAGCGAATGAGTAACCCATCATTTTTTGGAAGTATCAGAACCGGTGCTCATAACGCTCCCCTCAACTCGTTTCTTTCGAGAGCAAAGAAAGCTGTGCACGATCGGTTTCTCGGGCCGATAACGTACTTTTCACTTCCCTTTGAGGCTGTTGACTGGAGTTTGTTCGACTTTGTTGGCGTAGACCATTACCGCGATGCTCGGGTTGCGGACAGCTATGGAAAGATGGTGGGGAAATACTTGTCCGCGTACAAGAAGCCTGTCGTCATCGGCGAATTTGGTTGTTGCACTTACCGCGGAGCGGAAAAACTCGGAGGGCAGGGATTCATGATCGCGTTTGGGATGATGCAGGACTACCTCGGGCCGTTAAAGAACATGCCGCCCAACATTTCGGAAATGCTGAGCATGCTTCGGAAGGTCGACGGACACTACATCCGTGATGAAACATTGCAGGCTAATGAAATTGTTGATCAACTTGGTGTTCTGGACTCGGTCGGAGTTGATGGCGCGTTTGTGTTCACCTTCGTTTCCCCGAATTCAACTTACAACGAGGACTCCAGATTCGACGGAGACTTGGGAAGTTACAGTCTCGTCAAGAGCTACCCAGAAGAAGCCACCAACCCGGAAAGAATTCAGCAAATCCAAAGAACGGCCAAAGACTTCGCCGGGATTGAACTTACCTCGGATCAGCTTGCAAAGTTCACCAGCGACATCGGTAGGCATGGAACCACTTATCCGGATATGACATGGGAACCTAAAGAATCGTTTAGAGCAGTCGCCGACTACTTTGAAGCCCATTAGGTTGAGAACTTGAAGGGCTCACTTCAGGAGGATGGTGCTCTAAGAGATAATGTGAGCTCCTCATCGGATGGTTTCGCCAATCAGCAGATGGAGGACGAGCGAAAATTGCCGGATTCACGCTCGCATAACTCAGGTCGAGTCATCAGTTATCTTCGCTCGCATCCAAAACTCTGTCTCTTGCTTCTCACTCCCGGCATTGTGGAGTACCTTTTGGGCTCTAGCCTCTCAATCTACATGAT
>DAHVAI010000064.1 GCA_027314685.1 Nitrososphaerota archaeon
TGCCAAATTTGACTTACCTTTCTCATGTCGCTATATACCAAACTTTCAGATTTTCCATATTTTCCTGACAACCCCAATTTCAACATCATGGCCATTAGAGCACACTCAATGAGTAACTCAGGCTGCACTGATGTTGGAGAAGTTTTCAGAGCCCTAAATGGAATGAGCAAGAGCGGGGATCCTAACGAGTGGCACAACAGATGGAGAAATATGGCCGATTCAGTCCACTTGCTTGCCGAGAAAGCTGAAAGAGAGTATCATCTCGTTACAGCGAGAAAGGCCTACCTTAGGTCATCAACGTACTATAGATTTGCGACTCTGTTCATAAGAAAAGACTCACGTTCGCTTGACATGTACGAGAGGCATGTCAAGGATTTTGGCAAGTTTGCCTCTCTCAGCGAACCAGTGATTGAGCGTATCCAGATCCCGTACGAAGGGATTCACATGCCTGGCTGGTACATGCCTCCAAAGAAAAGCAAGGATAAGAATCCAGCGTACATCTATTCCACAGGTCAAGGAGGCGGATGTGAGGTTGCTCTCCAGACTAGTCCAACGGAGGCGGTTGAAAGAGGTATTGGAGTCTTGTTTTTCGATGCTCCTGGTTGTGGCGGAACAAGAATCTACCATCACGTCTATGGTGCAGCCGAATTTGAAAAACCGTTCAAGGCCGCCATGGACTACTTGACGAGTAGACCAGATATTGACGCAAACAACGTTGGAGTTGCTGGTTCCGACTTTGGTGCTTACAACGCAGTTAGGGCAGCTGTATTCGATAATCGGGTAAAGTGCTGCGGCCTGATTACTGCGTGTTATGACGCCCTGGTAGATCTCTACGACTATGGTCAGGAAGAGCACAGAGATTCTTTCGCATCATTCTTTGGAGAGACCGATGAGGCTAGGATAAGAGAGAAACTAAAGGTGTTCACGCTGAAAGGAATCGCGGAGAAGCTAACTGTTCCGCTTCTTGTGTTGCATGCAGAGGAAACCGTGAATTATCCCATCGAACCGGCTTACAGGCTTCTTCGAGAAGCAAAAGGTCCTAAGGAACTCCGTGTAATAAACTCGGACCACAACACTGGTGCGAGACGAATGGAAGTTCTCTGCGGATTGGCGGATTGGTTTGTTGATCACTTGAAGTAAATATTGCTAGGCCATATTCGAAATTGGCAAAGATGATAAACTGGAGAACTTCTTTCCCGTTGGAAGCGAGTAAGAATCCAATTTGTCATCCACTGAATCTACAAGTTCTGAGAATGTTTTCATGTACTTTCCAACGAACAGGGGTTGGTCTCATCAGCTCATTCGTTTGATAGGCGAATCTCACAACGGTGGAGGAGATTTTGGTGAAATTACCCGTGCAGCTAGCAAGATGAAAGTTGGGGATCAAGAGTCTTGGTATGCAGAGTGGAAGGCGATGGGCGAGCATGTTGAAGAGCTAGCGAGCATAGCACTTTCTTCCGGGAACACTGTAACTTCAAGACAGGCGTACTTCAGGGCGTCTAACTACTACAGAATGGCCGACTTTTACTTGGATAGGAACGATCCTAGAGAGCTTTCGACCTATGAAAAGCACGTGCACCTCTTCGGAAAGGGAGCTGATCTTGCCACGCCGAAGATTGAGAATGTCACTGTTCCATTTGAAGGAAATTCCTTGCACTCCTACTTCATCCCGTCAGATTCAAAAGCTCCAACACTCATTGCATTCGGAGGAGCTGACGCTACCTGTGAAGAGGTCTACTTCAACACAGGTGTTGAAGCCCACACCCGCGGTTTCAACGTATTGCTTGTCGATGGACCCGGGCAGGGATACACATTGCGTTTCCCAAAATTGTACGCAATATTTGATTTCGAGAGGGCAGTTGGAGCTGCAATAGACTTTCTTCTGAAGGAGAAACCCCAGCTGGTCGATCCTGCAAAGATTGGAATGCTTGGAAGGAGCATGGGTGGATACTATGCTTCTCGTGCCGCGGCAATGGAAAAGCGAATCAAAGCCACTATAGTCTGGGATGCGATTTTCAACATTGAAGAAGATGTGTACGATTATTTTCCGAATGTGCGGCGATCTATAAACTGGGATCTAGGAGCAGAAAACGAGAACGATGCGAGGACAAAGCTTGCCAAATTCAACCTTAATGGCGTTGCAGATAAGATACAGTGTCCAGTGCTGATTGTTCATGGGTCCGAGGATTATGTATCCTCGCCAAAGGCAGCAGAGAAACTTTTTGCAGCAATACAGACAAAGGACAAAGAACTTAGATGGTACAAAGCTGGACACGGAGTTTCTGCATACAGGGCTGAAGCTACTGCCTCTGCTCTTGATTGGTTGAAGACAAGACTCGCGAACTGGAAACCTTAATTGCTTCCAAAGCGAATTCCGGTGTGTGATATGCGTTGACTCAGATTCTCTCGAAGCAATCAGCTGAAAAACGAAAACCCGTTGCTACCGTCGCTAATGTGAAGGATCTTCCCACTTACTACGATCTCCATGGCAAGCGTGAGCTAAAGATACTATTCGACGACGAGGTAGGCGGTGCAGAAAATTGCGCTATTGAATATATCACATATCACCCTGGAGACGAAGTGCGGATGCACAAGCATGACGATGCAGAGCATGCTTTCTTCATTCTGAAAGGGAAAGGATTCTTTGAGTGCGACAGTGGTCGATATCGAATTGATGAGGGATCGGTGATGTTTATGCCAAAGGGCGCAAACCACAGGATCGGAAACGATGGGGACAGCGAAATGGTCCTCCTTGAGGTATTTGCACCCCCGACCGCAGCAAGAAAAGCTGGGCTAGCCACGTGCTATTCGATCCCCAAATGGAAAGAGCATTTCAATACGAAACTCTACAATGAGAAGGTTCAGTTTGCAAAAGATCATGGGCTAAAGAGAGGAAAGCCGAACGGAGACTGATTTCGTAGTCAAACCTCGAAGCTAAAGATGTCTTCAGAATATGATGCGGTTGTAGCTGGCGGGGGACACAATTCCCTAGTTACCGCTGCCTATCTAGCCAAGGCCGGTTTGAGTGTACTGGTTTTGGAATCGCGGAATGTTATAGGCGGGAACACTACAACAGAAGAGCTTACCATTCCTGGCTTCAAACATGATTCTTGCTCATCTGCCCATGTATTGATTCAAAATTCACCTCTCATTAAACGAAATGAGCTCCATCTAGACAAGTACGGACTTTCATACATAAGGCCAGATATTGTTGTTTCAATGCCTTTCCTGGGAGGGCACAATTTCACGATGCGTAAGGACGAAGAAAAGACCGTAGAAGAGATTTCACGATATTCCAAGAAGGACGCTCAGGAATACAGAAAGCTTCTCAATGACTGGAAAGAGGTGGCCCCTCTTTATGCTGAGGAACGACTCAACCCTCCCAGAAAGGAGAGCACTATACTCTCGATGTACGAATCACTCCCTAATGGCGAAGAGTGGCTTAGGACACGCATGAGGAGTTCTAAGGAAATCATCGAGGACCGATTCGAAGAAAGTCACGTCAGGGCCTTTCTTTGTTGGATGGCATTTCAGACAGTTCAGCCTGTGACGAGGAAGAATACTGGTTTTCTAGCTTTTTCACTAGTGGCAGGACGCCAAGCTCACAGCTGGACACTTCCCAGAGGCGGTTCGATTCAGCTGCCTTTGGCTTTGCAAAAATTCATAGAAGAAAGAGGAGGCAAGGTTGTGCTTTCAGCTCACGTGACAAGAATACTAGTTGAAAACGGTAGAGCAGTTGGGTTTGAAGCAAAAGACGGTCGCAGGTTCTATGGTAGGAAAGCTTGCATCTCGTCCATCCATGTTAAGCATCTCAGCGAAATGGTTGATCGCAAACTGATTCCTGAAGAGTTTGAGAGATCTGTGAAAAACTGGAGAGCAGGCGTATCTCTGTTTGTGACTCATTATGCTCTATCTGAAGCACCAAAGTACATTGCGGAAGATGGAAAACACGTGATATCTGGAACTGGAGGGGCGGCCGAGTCAATAGAGGACCTTTCTCGGGCCTGTTTGATGATTGAACAGGGGGAGCTTGTATACGACAAGCCTCCTTTGCTTCTTGTATGTCCCACTGTTTCTGATCCTTCTAGGGCTCCTTCGGGAAAGCACACTTACAAAGTCATATCATTCGTACCCGGCGCCCCCAAGAGCGGAAGCTGGGACGATATCAAGGATGGTTTTTCAAAAGCAATCGAAGATTACCTTGGAAAAATTACTCGAAACTTTGGCAAGAGTATAATTTTAGGGAGGCTCGTCGAAAGCCCCCTCGACCTGTCTCGTAGAAATCCTGCGAATTGGGGCGGTTCGTGTCACGGTGGTGATATGGCCTCAGATCAGAACGGAGTGTTTCGTCCATCTCCGAGCTGGAGCAATTACAAATTGTTCATTCCTAGCCTGTACCAAACAGGCTCATGCACGCATCCAGGCGGCTCGGTCTCTGCTGGGCCTGGGAGAAACGCCGCTAAAGTTGTCCTCGAAGATCTTGGATACGACTTTGAGAAAATAGCTCTTTCCTAGGGGATTTCGACTACGGCTCGCCCGAAGATCTTACCGTCTTCAACATCGCGAAGAGCGGTGTCTGTGTCTTCAAACTTGTAGCGGGCAGTTACAACTGGTTTAACCAGTCCGTTTTCGACAATTTCAATAGCCTCGCGAAATTCCTGCTTTGTCGCGTATCTCGAGCCCATGATTGAAATTTCCTTTCTGATTACGTCCTGTGGATCATCAATGTGCAGCGGATCCTCAGGGTGAAAATGACCGAGAAGTACAATCTTTCCATTAGGAGATAGGCATGAAAAACCGTTTGAGATAGTTGAGGGTCTTGAGACGAAATCAATGACAGTATGGACACCTTTGCCGTCAGTCAATCCCTTCACCTTCTCGACGAATTTGGGGTCGTTGGCAAGAATAGTGTGTGTTGCACCATAGGTAGAAGCTAGTTTCAGCTTTTCTTCGGAAATATCAACTGCGAATACATCCGCGCCAAAGAGCTTTGCCATCTGGACCATATGAATTCCTACGCCGCCTCCTGCTCCAATGACCATAACGCGATCAAGCGCCCGAATACCTGCCCTTCGCTTTGCAACGTGTAATGGAGTCGCAATGGCGTCAGAGATTATTGATGCGTCAGAATGTGAAAGTTTGTTACTTGAAAATTTGAACAGATTATCTGATGGGAGTTTTACATATTCGGCAAGCCCACCATCGGTCCTCGTCCCTACGTTTCCCTTGAAATTAGTGCACAGGGTCTCTCTGTCCGTCATGCAGTATTCGCACTTGCCGCATGTGAGATAGAAGTAGACCGCAACTGAGTCACCCTTTGAAACGTTTGTGACACCTTCTCCGACCTCCTCGACAATGCCTGCTATTTCGTGTCCTATGATTCGTGGCGCTGATCCACTCATTCTCCCGAGGCGAATCCAAGACAATGTCAATCCGATTCCACATGCCTTAACTCGGACTAGAGCTTCCCCACGGCTAACGATCGGCTTGGGGCGATCCATCAGTCTTAGTCTTTCTCCGAATTTCTCCACTACGAATGCTTTCATGATTATTTCACGACCTCGTTAGGCCATCTGGAGTAAGTATGGACTCTCTATGTAGTCCTTTACCTTCTGTAATAGTTGAGCAGCCCTTGCACCATCTGTGGCTCTGTGGTCAAACACTAACGTCAGATTGAAGTAAGGTAGCCCCGCGTTGTTCAATTTCGAGCGCCCCACGCCGACGATCGTCACCTGTGGCGGGTTGATTATGGGAATGAAAATGTCTACTCCGAAACCACCTAAATTGGAAATGGTTGTGGTTCCTCCTTTGACGTCAGAAGTACCGAGCATACCCAACCTTGCTTTTGCGGCTAAATCTTCAATCTCCCCGGAGATATCAGAAGCTGTTTTACGGTTTGCATTTCTCACAACAGGAGTAATCAAACCATTTTCTAACGCGACTGCTATGGAAACGTCGACGTCTTGGTACTCGAGAATCTCATTATTTTCGAATCTGGCGTTCAAATCTGGAAATGATCTCAAGGCACTTGCGAGAGCCTTTGCCACGATGGCTGTTAGAGAAACACGTTTTCCAACCAGTTTTTCCATTCCTGCCCTAAACTTCTCGACCTCTGAAAGACTTACCTCAGCAATCAGAGGTACCTGTGGTATTTCCTTCCAGCTCTTCACCATTTTCTCTGCAATTGCAGATCGCATGGCGTTGGGTTGTCTCTTGACAAACTGATTCTCGCCAATTACTTTCTGTTGCTCGGAAGTCGCAGCTTCGGAAGTGACAACTGGTCGACCCACTTCCTCTTCTCGGATCGCCTCCTTCGAGGACTCTCCAACTTGCATTGGTTGAGTCTTTAGTTTTGCAACGAAAGCTTCAACATCTTCAGTTGTAATTCTGCCACGAGGACCAGTTCCGCTTACCAAATTCAGATCGACGCCAAACTCTCTTGCAGCCTTTCTAGCTGCAGGCGAAGCAACAGCTCTTTCCTGTTTAACTTCGGTTCTGCTAGCTGTCTCGCTCTTTGGAGCTGCTTGAGTTTGTATTCGACCGTAGTCGCTCGTGTCAGCACCAGGCGCCTTTGCAGAATATGTGACAGTCTCACCTTCGGCAGTTATAAGCGCGAGAGGCGTTCCAATCGGAACTTCCTGTGGTGGTTGCACCAGTATCTTCGAAAGCAATCCACTTTCAGGAGCATCTATTTCGATAGAAACCTTTTCCGTGTCAATCCTCAGAACCGGTTCGCCTTTTGCTACCTTGTCACCCTCTTTCTTTAGCCACTCAGCGACCCTTCCTGTTTTCATTTCTGGATCGTAGCGAGGCATAATCACTTCTTTCATACTAGGGAAGAATCACCTTGCTCTAAACTAGGCGCTTAACTGCCTCAATTATCTTCTTCTCGTCAGGCACATATGCTGCTTGCAGTGGTGGCGAAAACGGTGCTGGTGTGTCAGGGCAAGCCACTCTTGTGATTGGTGCATCAAGGTAATCGAACCCATCTTCCATCAGCGTGGCTGAGATTTCCGCACCGACTCCTGAGGTTTTAGGGGCTGGTTCCACAGTTACTACTCTCCCAGTTTTCTTTAGCGAACGAACGAGCGCGCCTTTATCGAGAGGTTTCAGGGTTCTCGGGTCTATAACTTCTGCACTGATTCCATGTTCTTTCTTCAGTGTATCTGCGGCCGAAAGTGCCTTCAGAACCATGTTAGAGATTGCAACAATTGTAACATCTGATCCTTCTCTCTTCACGTCAGCTACGCCAAAAGGAATGGTGTACTCCTCCGTAGGAACTATTCCCTTTGTCGTGTATAGTTCTCCGCATTCTATGAACAAAACTGGATCTTCTCCGCGAATTGACTCCTTCAAGAGTCCTTTCGCATCATACGGCGTCGAAGGAACTGCAATGTAGATCCCCGGGGTGTTCATGAAAAAGGAAGCCATCATCTGACTGTGCTGAGCACCAGTAGATCTCCCAAGACTGAATTGAGTCCTTATCACAAGTGGAACTTTGAGCTTTCCCCCCGACATGAAATGGACCTTTGGAACGTGGTTAATGATCTGGTCGGAAGCTTCATTGATGAAATCCATGTACATTATTTCGATCACTGGTTTGAGTCCTGCAATCGCAGCGCCTAACCCTGCTCCAGCGATTGCATTCTCGGAGATTGGTGTGTCCAATACCCTATTTTCTCCGAATTCCTTCAAGAATCCTTTTGTTACTTTGAAGACTCCATCGTATACTCCCACATCCTCGCCAATGACTATCACGCGCTCGTCGTTACGCATTTCTTCTAGCAGCGCTTCTCTCAGAGCTTCTGAGTACGTGATTACCCTCTCGGCTGTTGTCGTACTTACGGTTGCCATCTAGCGTTCACTGACTCTTCTATTGACATACGTCAGAGAGCTCATTTCATCGACGCTCGGGTATGGAGAAGACTTGGCATATTCGACTGAATCTTCTGCTATCTTGATAGCCTCTTTGTCCATAGCTTCGATATCTTTGGGACCCGCCATCCTAGAGTCCACTAGCATTTTTCCCAATCGCGTTATAGGGTCCTTCTCCATCCATTCTGTGACTTCTGCCTTTGTTCGGTACGCTAGGCCGGTATCATACACGCCGTGTCCTTTGAAT
>DAHVAI010000066.1 GCA_027314685.1 Nitrososphaerota archaeon
ACTATGCAAAGTGCGTTTTTTGCGGACTGTGCGTCGATGCCTGTCCATTCTACGCGCTTGGCATGACTGAGGATTTCAACCTAGTCTCTACGACAAAGAAAGCTCTCATCCGCTCTCCCGAACAGCTTGCGATACCTCCGGATGTGAAACGAAAGAAAGTCGAATTCAAGGTCGAAAAGGAGCAAGCTTTCCATGATTGAGGAAGACGTCGCTTTCCTGGTCATCTCTGCCCTCACAATTGGCTCAGCAATAATTGCTCTAGAGGCAAGGCAGGTTGTTTATGGTGCAATTGCGCTTGCTTTTTCTTTCCTCGGTGTTGCAGGGTTATTCATAGTACTAGACGCTACTTTCGTGGCTCTTTTCCAAATTATCGTCTATATCGGGGCTGTCGCGGTGCTGATACTTTTCACCGTTATGCTCGTAACGCGGGATGTAGAATCAGAATCAAGACGAGAGCCGATAAAGCCTGTTGGGATAATAATCGCTGTTGTCATAGTCCTACTTGTTGCGGCGGTGGCAAGCGTCTCAAACCTTGCAACTTGGTACGATACAGCCAGTTTCGGAGGTTCCATTGTATCAGGTATTGGAAATTTGGTAACTGGTTACTACTCGATACCACTTGTTATACTGGCTTTGATTCTGGGCGCATCGATTGTGGGAGCGCTCACTCTTGCCAAGGTGGAGAATGAGTGAGATATTATGATACCACTTCTTGACTATGTCATAGTTTCAGCGATACTATTTTCGATTGGAATCTACGGACTTGTTACAAAGGGGAACGCGCTGCGGCTCTTTTTTGCAATAGAGATCGTGGTCAATTCCGCGAATTTGAATCTCGTGGCATTTTCGAGATATCTGGCGCCAACGAATCTTGAGGGTCAGACATTCGCATTGTTCTCGATAGCGCTGGCCGCCGCCGAAGCTGCTGTAGGATTGGCCATAGTGATGGTTACCTTCCGACTAAACAAAGACGTGGATGTTTTCAAACTTCGAAAACTCAAGAATTAAATTTTAGAGAGGAATCACTGACAATTGCCTTATGCACTACTTCTGCAAGCCGTCCTAGTTCCGATAATCTGCTCACCATTAGCTTACCTTCTTGGTAAGAAATTTGGGTCTAAAGCATCATGGTTTGTTTTCATCGTTCTTGCGTACGCCACGCTGGCGTTGCTTGTTTCCGCTCAGAACAACCCTGTTGACGAAAGTTACTCGTGGTTCCCACAAAGAATTACTGGATCAGTCCTGCTTTCGAGCATTGGGCATTTTGGACTGTATCTCGATGGAATCAGCATCCCGTTCTCCATAACAATCTACGTTATCGCAGCGAGCGCAGTATTGTTTTCAGTTCCTTATATGAAGAAGAAGATATTCGAACAAGAAAGGGATTCTTCGAACGCCGAAGAGACTGAGGAGAAAGAGACTCCTAGGCGCAAATCTAAATTTGGACTGTATCTCGCGCTCTATCTTCTATATTCAGCAGGCATGGTAGGCACAGTCCTTGCAACCAATCTCATTGAATTGTATTTTCTGTTCGAATTCATGCTAGTTCCTTCATATTTTCTGATAGCAGAGTTCGGTTACGGTCTGCGGGGCCGGGTCTCTATGATGTATCTTCTTTGGACACACATCGGAGCCCTGATGATGCTGCTATCATTCCTTGCTATCGGAACACAAACGAACAACTTTGTATTCCTCGGACCTGGAGCGGTCACTGCTGCTCAGATCGCTGCCGGGTTGATCCCATGGATAGCGTTCGGCATTGTTGTTGGAATGTTCGTGAAACTTGCTGCTTTCGGGCTTCACGTCTGGTTACCGAGCACTTATGATCAAGCCCCAACCCCGATTACCGCGTTAATGTCAGCCGCGATGACTGGCATAGGGGGTTACATCTTGATCAGGATACTAATTGTTCTATTGCCAGGAGAATACGTCGCAATCGGCATTGGACTAGCGGCATGGGGCGTTGTCACTATGTTCTATGGAGGAGTGATGGCTCTGGCTCAACATGATTTGAAACTTTTGCTTGCATACTCTAGCATCAGCCAAATGGGCTACATCATCTTCGGAATAGCAACAGCTACCACACTCGGAGTCGGAGGAGCAGTCTTCCAGTTTGTCAGTCATGCCACAGCGAAAGCGCTTCTCTTCATGGTACTTGGAGCGATCATGATTCAAACCGGGGGGTTGAAGGACATTAGAAAGCTGGGAGGGCTCACGAAGAAGCTTCCGATTACGGCAACCTGTGCGATGATCGGGTTTCTGGGTCTGCTAGGCTTTCCCGAGACAAATGGATTCCAAAGCGAGTGGTTGATCTTTGGAGGGGGGCTTCAGCTCGGAAGCCAGGTCGGAGGCGATGCTATTTGGTGGCTCTTACTTAGCTTTTTAGCTGTCATTGCTACCGTGATTACGGCGGCTTATGCACTGTGGGCGATGAAGAGGGTTTTCTTTGGGCAGCTTCCATCTCACCTTGCTGACGTTAAGGAAGCCTCGCCGTACATGCTTGCTCCTATAGTTTTTCTTGCCGCAGTAACGATAGCACTTGGGGTAATCCCAGGATTGATCGATAACCCGTTGTTTGCAACTCTTCATCAGTTGTCGCAGCTGTTTCCATTGAGGTAGAGAAATTGACAAGTTGGTATTTTGACATCATTCCAAACCTGATTTGGATTGTCCCGATAGCCGGCGCCGCGATCAGTGTTGCAGCTGCAAAAGCAGGAGGAGCAGTACGAAACGCTGTAGCAATAGTCGCGAGTCTAATCGCGGCTCTGCTGGCAACTTCTCTCTTCTTGCTGAGCGGCTTTACTCAATACACGCTTACTGGCAAGATAGCAGACATTACTCACTTTGGTGAATGGAGTTTGAACTGGATTCCGGGTCTAAACATTACGGCAGGAGTGCTGGTCGACCCATTAACTGGAGTCCTTGCAGCCGCTATCTCTTGGATCAGTTTTCTTATCATGGTTTACAGCCTTGGATACATGAAGGGAGAAGCGAATCTGACTCGCTACTATTTCCTCATGAACTTCTTCATCGGGAACATGCTGCTTATTGTCATGTCTGACAACTTTCTCCAATTGTTCCTTGGGTGGGAAGGTGTCGGCTATTGCAGCTATGCCCTCATCGGCTTTTGGCATACTGACGAGACTGAACATTGGGTAGGAACCGTGGGTGAAAAGACGCTTAACGTTCCAGAAGCGTATTCTCCGAGCCAGGCTGGATTGAAGTCATTCGTGATGACGCGTGCCGGAGACGTCGCCTTCCTAATAGGCATACTTTTGATTTTCGCATTTGCTCATAGTTTCAACTTCATGACGTTGTACCAAGATCTTGGGGCATCATCGAACTGGGCGAAGGGTCTTGAAGCTGCGGGCTTGTTCATTCCGAGCTCGGTGCTAATCTTCGGAGGTGCAATTGGGAAATCAGCTCAGTTTCCGTTGCATGAATGGTTGCCCGATGCAATGGCGGGTCCCACTTCAGTGTCTGCCTTGATTCACGCAGCTACGATGGTGAATGCGGGAGTATTTTTGATTGGAACCGTTGGACCACTTTTCGTCGCAGCGGCATCAGGACTCTCACTAACCTATCCTTTCTTTTTGACTATCGCGATAATTGGAGGTTTCACAGCTTTCCTTGCAGCGTCGCAAGCAATGGTACTCGATGAGCTCAAGAAAGTGCTAGCGTATTCTACGATCTCGCAAATCGGTTACATGATGCTTGGACTGGGTGTTGCGGGTTTGTCCACTCCTTCCGAATTCGTTTTCGGATTCACGGGTGCATTTTTCCATCTTATCAGTCAGGCGCTGTTCAAGGCAGGTCTCTTCATGTGTGCTGGCTGGTTGCTGCATGTCGCAGGATCCAAATACATGAAAGACATGGGTGGCCTTAGGAAAAACATACCAGTCACTTTTGTTTCGATGCTTGTTGTGGCGTTGTCTCTTGCGGGAATAATTCCTTTCAGCGGCTTTTGGAGCAAGGATGAGATTCTTACCGCGGCAGCTCACGCAGGGGCGGCTGGCATAGGACTCTACGTTCTGGGAGCCATAACTGCTCTTATGACTGCATTCTATAGTTTGAGGATTATCGGTCTCGTCTTTTACGGCAACAAGAGTTCCAACATACAAAAAATGGAAACTGAGAACAGGATTCACGAACCGCCATACTCGATGATGGTACCTTTTGCAATCCTAGCGGGTTCAACGACTCTGATTGGTTTACTTGCTCCGTTTTGGTTTGAAC
>DAHVAI010000070.1 GCA_027314685.1 Nitrososphaerota archaeon
GCTCGGCGAGCAAAAACGTCCTCTCTCCATTCTGTGCAGAGAGATTTCGAGGTCCTTGAACATGGCACCGCAAAAATCGCAGCGCTGGTCTTGCTGGCTTGTTTTCTCTACGCTAAACTGCTCTGCGGACTGCAAGGAAACTAGTCCTCTTTTCCGCAAACACGGCAAGTGTTACCACGATGTAGCGTGACTGGCGGAGTCTCAGGGTACCAAGGGTGCTTCCGGCAGTTCAAACAGGAAGAGTAGTAGAGCGCAGACTGTACAGGGGTTAATCGTTCTAAGATCTGGGACATGCCTACGGGCTACGGGCCCCCAGAGATAACTATCCACGTACGATATATCGAATCTGGCAAAGCTCTCTTTTGGAATTCACCAAAAAAGGAGCAAAGACTATTTCCTGTTCTATGCAGCGGACTGTGACTGAATGGGAGGCGCCTTTTGCGAGTAACCACTTCTCTCCATGGATTGGACCCAGACCCCCAAAACCCCTACACCTATCGCCAGAGCCGCTGAGACGATGAACCCTATCCCGAATGCGCCCAAAACCTCGTACAGCAGTATTCCACCCAGCAAGGCAGTGGCAACAGATAGAATCCTGTTGGCCAATAATACTCCGACTGCAAAAAACACAATTCCCACGATAATCGAAACAAGCTCTGTAGAGACGAGCGTACTTGCAATGTAATATCCCAGATAGCCGATTCCTATACCTATCCCGAGATAAACGAGAGTCAGTCCAACGAACCCACCGACGACAAAGCCCGCAACTCCACCCAAAAGTGCTCCCAAACTGCCAAAGCTTGGAAGATATGCCGTCGCAAGCGAAGCCGCTATCGATCCAATTACGAGTCCAGCCACGATGAAAGCGAGAACCTTCACAAGCTTCCTACCCACGAAAGCGAGCGCAAGTGATAGAACGAACAACAACAAAAGCAAAGTAGTGCCTGACAGTCCGGTCAGATGTGTCAACATTCCCTCGACTCCGAATATCATCTCAGCTCCACCTATCCAATCTCTTTACGCGCAGCTTCCTTATAGCACAACCTTTTTTCAAAGCAATTGCACACTTGCAATTGCAAATTCTAACGGTTTTAATTTCGATTTGGCAACTAAAAGTGAGACAATTCTTTGGAATCTTAGAAGAAGTTCATCGACGACATAGCCAGTATGGACAGATCTTCCTTTAACATTGTTACAGGACTACGCGCCGGAATTTTTGCCGTTGCCCCGTTACTCTTGATTCCTCTGGTCGGATACAGGGGTGCAAGTTTTGCCGCTCTGGGCGCGATGTGGCTGACCAATACTGAATCGCCAAAATCCAAGATGCCATTGTGGGTCCTGCTTGTAGCATGCCTCAGCGAATCTCTGGCCGTTGGGTTGGGAACTCTTGCAGGCACTGCGGGCTCGATCGTTCCATTGCTTGGTGGTCTCGGAATCTTTCTCCCGACGCTCCTTCACGGGAATGAAAGATGGACTAGGATCGGAACTTACACCGCGATCACGTTTGCGATGGGAGTTGGATTGCCAGGACTTTCGGACGCGCCAGTCCAGAGAGCCGTATATTCAATAATAGGAACTCTTTGGGCGCTTGCTGGGATTGCACTGCAGAGATTAATCCAGTCAAGAAAAGCAGAAGAAGAAATCCAGCCATCCAGCACAATATCCGAGCTACATCCGGACGCTATCCGGAACGCACTCACTATGGGGGGAGCTTCCGCGTTTGGGTTTTGGATAGGAATGGCTTTGGGTCTTCCAAGGGACTTCTGGGTTGTAGTAACAATAGTCATCACTGTGCAGCCGAGCTTCAACACTACGCTGAAATTCACTACAAGGATGGTTCTCGGCACTATAGCTGGCGCATTGATTGGAGCAGTTGTGCTTTACTCAAACCAGTTGTATCTTGAGTTTGCTTTGCTGGGTGTGTTTGCAGTTCTGATGTTTGCAAGCAGGGGAGTGAACTTGGGTCTAGTGCAGATTTTCCTTGCACCATTCATCATTATATTGCTCAACTTGGTCTACGGCGGGACGGCAGATTTTGCTGAAGCCAGAGTGATTGACGTGATTATAGGCGGTGTGATCTCAATTGCTACGGTCTACGTGCTGCATTTGAAAGCGATCAAAAAGCACTGGAAGAATTCTTGATGCGCCTATCTCTTTTCTTCGAGCGAAAACTCACAGTACTTGTCACCAGTAGCTACACAGCTAGTTTCAACGGACCGAGTCTCGATTCCAAACACCCCCTTTATTACACCTACCATGTGTCCGCGGATGAAGTGACTGACCGGCCTCGATGAATGCTGGCCCGTACATTCTGCACTTTCAAACATTCTGATAATTATCTGGAATGGAGACCGGTTTAGATTGACGACCTGCCCAAGACCCCAGCCGAGCGACTGATACATGCCAACGACATGTGTTATCAGCTCGCTAATTTTCTCCTTTCCCATGACTGCCACCAGCTCCTTTCCAGAAACCTCCCCTGCGCTTGCGCCCTGATCGAAAATTATAACGTCTGCGCCAGATCCAAATTTTTCCCTAGTTGCCTTGAGCATACCATTGAAGATTTCATTTCGAAATATCATCGTCCTCTCGCCGGACGTCGTCACGACAGGAAAACTCAGCTCATCAACCAGCAGGCCGCCCTTTGCTTGTTTGATCTGGCAGCTCATCACATCAGGCAGTGACTGAAGCACTCGCTTTATCGCCTCTACGTTCATGCCCTGATCTTCGGGCTGGACGAACATCAGCCAGTGGGCCAGCCCTCCAAACCCGGTGCTAAAAGACCCATTGAGGATCCCGATACGCGAATCTGCCAGCGCCTTCGAAATAGAGACAAGGTTTCCCACGCGGTTTTTGATTTCAAGGCTCAGAAGGTAGAAGTTCGTGTTTGGAAGATACATGAATGCGGTAACGATCTTTGGCTTGAATTGACCTGGTGTCGAAGTCAATCATATATTTACTCCGTCATAACTGAGGATGTGGGTTGCTCTGGTGCCTTATAAGAACGATGGTAATGTCTTTTGATTTTCGCAATCTAGGCAAGCAACCAATTGAACAACTTCAAATCCTCGTCAAGAGAAAATGCGTTTGCATTTGAAGATAGTGAGAGATGACTTGACTGGGCCCGAGGTTCGAGAGCTCATTAGAGAGCATCTCGAACACATGGCGAGAGACTCTCCTCCTGGAAGTTGCCATGCGCTCGGCGTCGATGATCTTCGCAAGGAAGACGTCACCTTCTGGAGCGCATGGGAAGACAATCAGCTTGTTGGATGCGGAGCTCTAAAGGAACTTAGCTCTATGCATGGAGAAATCAAATCGATGCGCACAGTCGAAAGATATCGCGGCAGAGGAGTCGCCTCCAAAATGCTTGACCACATCCTAGCTGAGGCAAGGAGAAGGAACTACAAGAGAGTGAGTCTCGAGACTGGCTCAATGAACTCTTACGCTCCGGCCAGAAGATTGTACGTAAAGTTTGGGTTCAAAGAGTGCCAGCCATTTGGAGATTACAAAGAAGATCCGAACAGCGCGTTTATGACAATGGAACTATAGCTACTGCGCTGATTTGGCCATTATGACATCTTTCGATTTCTTGGACTGATCATCTGCATCTTGTTTCTCGAGTCTATTCGTAATCGCTCTCTGTATTTCAGCAAGTGATGCCTTAGCCTTCTTCTTAGATTCAATATGCGACCTTATTGTCTTGATGAACCTGAACATTCCGAGGCCAAAGAAACCACTTGCTACAAGGATCAGTACAAGGAGTATGGATGTAGAAAGGTGAACGATATGTTCCAAAAGCATCGTTTAGGAACATCATAATGACCATTGCGAAAAAGAAACTGAAGCTGATGATGTTCTGACCAAGATGTACGTAATGTTGCTAGTTTCCGGTTCTCTCATTAGGTACGCAAAGGATGGCAGACCCCAGATGGTGACCCCCCAGTTATGGAGACTCGAAGGATATCTGGAATCACGGCAGCCAGATCTAACAAGGAAAATTGTTTCGTTTTACCTAAATACATAGTTATGTCATTGTTATTCCACTAATCATTGATGGGCCAACGGTTGAGACTCTCTCATTATGAGAATCGAGTTGGTGCAAGTTCGATCTAGACGGATTGGGTGCTATTCTTCACAATAGCCTGCTGGGAGAACCAGATCTCGTACACCTGATGGGTGTTCAGCAAACCAGCTTCATTGCCTTGGATTAGTCTACATGGCTCATATTCCGATACTGTCACGGACAGAGGTTAACTCGATTCACGCAATCTATGGTTTCTGATTCCCTGGACTAAAAACTAGCTCTATATATCCAAGCATCGAGCTGTTGCTGTTTTGTCGGTAGGGAAGCGAAGACTATCGAAAACTATCTCGATACTTGTCGCTGTTGTTATCACTGTATTATCGATATTAGGATTGTACATCCAAACTGGTTACGTGCGATACACTGATGCTGGATGGGGGCCGGCAACCACACTCTATTCCACTTCTATCCAACTCCAGAATACCAGTATCGTAGCCCAACTGCAAACAGATCAGCAAACTCGAGCTTTGGCATACGATCCCAGCAACGACATGATCTATGTCGCAACAACAGAAGGATCAGAAGGTGCCATAGATGTAATATCGAATTCAAACCACTCGATCGCGGCGGCAATCAATTTTCCTGAAGGAATCCCATCAGTCTTGGTTTTTGACGACGCTTACAACAATCTATACGCTTACGATTCCACTCATGGCGACAACATATACGTTATTAACACCAGCACAAACAAAATCACGGGTAATGTCAGCACTGGCATCAATGGAACAATAGGCGGTGCAGTCTACGACCCGATCAACCGAGATCTGTATGTTGCTGGTGGAACAGCAAACTCATTGATTGTGGTTAGTACCATTACCAACCGCGTGTTCCAGTCAATTAATGTCGGTGGCAACCCTATTTTTGTCGTCTATGACCAAACCAACGGCTACATCTACGTTCAGAGCGGTGCCACAGGAGAATCTGTTCGTTCAAGCACAATCACGATCGTCAGTCCTCTCGCACTTATACCTGCCATCTCGAACGCGATAATCTCTACATTGAATTTCTCCGCCGAAGGCAATGGAATCTGCTACGATCAGGACACGGGAGACATCTACGCGATCATGAATTACCCTGCGGCGATCAGCGAAATAAGTAGTCAGACAAACAAGGTTATGTCAACGATATTCCTGCCATTTGGCTTCGGTCTTAACGATGCGTCTCGAATTCTGTACGACGGACCAAGGCAGCTCTTGCTAGTCAGAGGTAATAACTCACTCTTGGAATTCAATTCATCGAGTGTTTCATTCTTGAAGGGCTTCGAGCTAACTGGATTGAACTTAGTTTCCGTGAACATAGCGAATGGATATGTGTATGCTTCCTTGATTTCTGCAAATGAAGTGCTGGAATTGGCTCCGTAGCGACTTCTAGACTAATCTTTCGCACGGCGTCAGAGCAGGAAAGATAGGTACGCTTTAATCAAGGGACATTACGATTTCGAAAAGTCAACTTGGCAACCGACAACTCTTCTAGGATAATTGGATACATGGTCCAGGTTGTGGATTATCTAGTCCTCCTCTTGGCTGCAGTAATGATAGTCGGTCTGGTTATTGCGCTTTACAAAGTCGCTTATGATCTACTTCCAATTATACAATCGCAGACGCTAGACGCTGGCAGCAGGAATTTCGTCATCGACACACTCTCGACTTTTGTTATTCTGGAGCTTCTGCTCGGGTTCCTGCAGTATCATGGGGCAAACAGGATAGCTCCTACCTACATCCTGGATGCGGGGCTTTTCTTTGTGACAAGAGAACTGATGATAGTCCTCTACACGGGCACGATTTCCGCGATCAATCTGCTTTCGTTCGGGGCGGTTGTTGTCGCACTAGGTGGCACGCGTATTCTTGTGTCGAGACAGAATCTGAATGAAACTTCACATCCCACCAGCTCATAACTGCTCATGTCTCGAATCTCTACAAATCATCACGGAGTGTATACAACAGTCAAGTTAACTTCAGTACTGGTACTTCCTTCTGAGACATCATGGAGCCTACTGGTAACTCCATCGCTCCAGTGGCTGAATGATACCCTGAATAGTCCGACACCATTACCTGGTAGCTACCTCCGTTGTCCACGAAAAACATGCATGGTGAAAAGCAACTTTGGGTCATAGTACCTCCAACCCAGAGTGTGGTATAGTAGCCTGTAATCGTCTGGTTCTCAGAATTGACTGTGATCATATTTATTACCAATTGGGTTGGAGGAGGAGGTGTACTGCTGTTTCTGTAGACTGCAATCAAGTATGTATCGCTTAATATTGACACCGACCTATCAGGAGAAGTGGAGAGCTCCGCATGCGATCCCATTGATATCATGTCCTGAAATCTGCACATAAAATCCAGAGTCTGGAGTAAGCAGAAACTGTAGAATTGGGAAAGAGTTATCTCAGCGTGAAAGAGTTCCGCCGCAGTGTAGGCAGATATTGCGTAGTAACCTGACCAAACTCCAGGTGATACCGACTGCACTGAAGATCAGATAGTGTTGAACATGCCTCTCAGAATTGATCGCTTCAATGAATTCTACAACGGTTGGAGTTCGAAATCGCAAAGAGACTCAGTTTCTGAACTAATAGCTGGTCGTACTGATTGAAGTTATGGTCGCTAGTTACAGATGAGTATGCCACGGCGCGTCAGAAATAATCCGGGACAAAAGAATCAGAATCCGAGATTCTTCTCTGTTCTACAGTCTTTGAAAAAGCGGACATGGGAACATACACTTCATTCCAGTAGCGCATGCATGCCAAGTGTTGGTAACTGTCTACATTGACATCTTCATGTAGTACGAGATTCCTGAATATTATGTCTGCCTCGTTCACTCCTGCGACCGCTCGTATTGGGGTCGATGCCGAAAATCTTGGATTGATTTCAAATATCTTGAATTTTCCTTCGTGGACTCTCCCCTGTAGGTTTACGGGGCCCTTCGCACCGAGTTTTAACGCCGCCTCTTCAGCTGTCTTTCTGACTTCCGGATAGTCGTCAATGAACGCCTTGTAAGTCTGACCAGAGTGCAGAATTCTGCGCATCGCTATGGATGACATGATCGAATTCTTCATAGAATTCACCATGACTCCGACCGTAAACTCCTGCTTCTCGGTTGGTATCAATTGCTGAATAAATGGTCGCCATCCGTATTTTTGAATGGCAGAAATTGATTGACGCATCTCTTCACGGTCTTTAACCACGTAAATGTGTAACGAGCCATGCCCTTCCCGCGGCTTCACGATTGCAGGGAACCCATATTCCGACGCAAATGTTTCTTGATCGTCAGGGAGTATCGAAATTGGACATGGTAAGTTGTTCTTGTTAAGAAATTGAAAGGTCTGCCATTTGTCAGTACATGTCGATACTACTCTCGGAGGATTAGTAACCACGATTGCTCTCGTCCTTCTTTCTATCTCTTCTTTTGCATCTGCCATCACTTGTAGCTCTTCGTCTGCCCCCACGTAGATCATTCTGATCTTCTCAGAATTGCAAATACTGATTATCGAGTTGATGTATTCGGGCGAAGTGATCCGCGGTACAAGAAATCCCATGTCACTTCTGTACAGACCGGCAGCCTCTGCACTCATGTCGGTTGTAAAGATCCTGTATTTGATTTTGCTCTTGGGATCTTTGTTCGCCAATCTGAGTGATTTCATTATACCTTGTGCCACTATGGTGCCACAAGTGGTGACCAATACATTGGACTCTGTGTCAGTACTTTCTTGTGTTTCAACAATTCTTGGCTCTTCAATCAAATGCAATACAACACTGAAGAATTAAGATTTGAACACAGGAGCTTCGTCGAAAGATACATTGCAATTGCACCAACTGTATTTGATTCCATCAAATTTTCGCAGCGAGATCGAGATATTCTTTGAAAACAACAGAGACCGGGGTGAAAATGAAATCTATCTACATACTCCAGTTTCATAATCTCCCTTTGTACAACTGTTTGATATCATGATTTGATATTTCTGCTGCATTCTGCATTAATACAAATATCACAGGGCATTCGCCGGAATGAATGTTCTAGAGAATTCATCTAGAAAATTAAGTGCTATTGCCGTGATCGTTATCTTTCTTGGAGTCTCAGTTTTGTTTCCGTTGCAATTTACCAGCGGCGCATCGAGATCCACTGGACTGATTGTTCCACTTTATACTTATCCGAGTGATTCATCGTGGCAACAGCTTATTCAAGAAAAGCAGGCTTATCCAAATGTCCCAATCGCAGCTGTAATCAACCCTAACAGCGGTCCTGGATCTGCACAGGATCCGAATTTTGTCCAGGGCATCAATTCGCTTCGCGCTGCTGGTGTAATCGTGCTAGGATACGTGGCTACTGGATATGGATCAACAAGTGTTAGTTCTGTCGAATCGCAGATCAATGATTATCATTCCTGGTACAATGTGAACGGAATTTTATTTGATGAAATGAACAACCAGCCAGGCTACGAGAGTTACTATTCCACGCTGGACACTTACGCTCATTCCCTTGGATATACGTGGACCGTGGCTAACCCAGGAACATCAATACCATCCAGTTATATCGGAACGATGGACACTTTCGTCATTTATGAGAACTCTGGTTTGCCAAGCATATCGCAGGTTTCAAGCGCCACTGGTGGCTATCCTATATCTGACTTTGCTTTGGTTGCCTACGGTGTGAGTGGGAGTAGCGTCACTCAGTCATACATCTCGAGCGCTGGAAACTACATTTCTTGGATCTATGTGACTGACGCAAATCTCCCAAATCCATACGACATTCTGCCATCTTATCTTTCGAGCCTAATGGCATATCTGAGCGGAAGTTCGCCCAGCTCCACCACGACATCAACTTCGACCTCGTCTACCACAACAATCTCAACTTCGAGCAGTACGACGACCATAGACGCTACAGTTCCAATCACGGTCGAATCATTTATTCAAAATGGAACTCAGATTCAGGGGATGTATGACATTCTTCAATCAGGAAACGGCACCGTCCTTGCTACTGGATTCACACCTTCCACTTACACAACGACCACTGGAGATCAGTATCTGGTGACTGTGGATAATTATGGAAACTTTGTTTTCAGTAATTGGAGCTCGGGAAGTACTGATCCTACATTGACGATTACAAGCTCGCAAAGTGCGACTCTGAAGGCATACTATCAAGATACTCCGTCGACAACAACCACAACTACTCAGACAAGCACCTCCACTACGAGTCCACCTACAACCACAACTACTCAGACAAGCACCTCCACTACGACCAGCTCTTCTACGGGGTCTGCGTCTTCTAGCCAAAACGGATCTGTCGTTTTAACTATCCTTACAAGGGATACAAGGGGCAACGTGATCAACGGGTTATATACTGTGATTCAATCGAGCAACGGATCTA
>DAHVAI010000083.1 GCA_027314685.1 Nitrososphaerota archaeon
AAGTACGAGTCAGTCCAAAAAACTAATGATGTCAAAGATCCCATTATCTGCCCTCTCTGTCGCTCTCGGTTGATCACAGAGACGTATGTTTCTGATTTGGACCTCCCTCGAATTATTCAGAAGAGAAAAAGATCCCAAGAACTGACAGATGAAGAAGACAAGAAATACAAGCGTGCTTGGAAGACTTCAAGCTTGATTCAAAACTTTGGAAAACGTGCGATCGTAATATTGTCAGGATATGGTGTAGGAGTCGATACCGCAGCCAGAATAATTCGAAGAACCGGGGATGAGGATCAGTTTTACAGGAACATATATCTTGCAGAAAAGAACTATGTAGCGACGCGAGGTTTCTGGCAGGAATGAAGCTATTCCGCATTCCTTGATATGCTAGAATAGTTTCTCAGTACTATGAACTTCTTTCCTTCGTGAGTCTGGACCTCTGCGGCCGAGATCATTATTTTGTCGCCCGCAGAATAACCTTCCAGAAGCTTTGAAAGCGCACGCCAACCGTAAATCTTGATTTCACCAGTATGATCGGCTATCGTCATCTCAGAACGCCTAACAAACCCGTCTTTTGTCTGAATCTCTCTCTCGATGTGATCTGTTAGACACATCACATCGAGAGAAACTATTCCCGACTGACCTAGGTTTTCGATTGAAGAAACAAGTGATTTTGATGCAGGGATATCTTTGCGATTTGATTGGGATTCGATCAAAGAACCATCCTTTGTGAAAGTAGCTTTTCCAGATTCAATGTCGAGACTCTCTGGTTTGCAAACCAACAGAGTATCGATTGCAAGGTTAGCGCCTTTTTTAACCGCATCTGTAGTGATTGTTGCGGGTATTTTTCTCCCGCTTGAATCCACCATGAGAGCGAACATCTTGTCGTCTGATCTTCTAATAGAAACAATTCTGGCAACAAACGGAAGAACTGTTTGAGCATTTCCTCCGGCGGTCGGAACAGGTTTATTCAAATCTTCCAGGGACTTGGCGCTCTGCTTCAGCCAATCCTTCGTTTGGCTCCAGAGCTCAAGTATAACGGTTGTATCATCGCCGTGTAACTCAGGAGAGATAGTGTTTTGAAATGTCGCGAGCTTTGCTCTGACATTGACGAGAGTGACCGTGTCAGAATCTCTTATGGAAGAGATCGCAGGATTTGAAAACCCCCAAAGGACAACCCTCCTCTTGAGATTTCGGTCCTCACTGTCGCAGAGGTAGAAGCTTGTATACTCTGACGGAGCTCCGTTGCGTGTGAAGCCTGCCTTCCTTACATCACCTACCACGATTCCAGTGACCACCAGTCCGCTGCCATTTTCCGGCACGGATGAAATCGATCTTGCCAAGTCTGTAAGAGTCTTTACTTGACATGATGAGACTTCGCCACACGGATCGACAATCCCATTCTCCCCGACATTTATGACGAGTGAGCCATTCAGACCCTCTCGAAGATATACATTAGATATCTTCACCAAGGTACCTGGGCGAAATTCGTCGCTTTGGGCTAACAGTATCGCAGCCTTGTCCCAGAAATTCGCAACTAAAGTGGAACTGTTATCGTAGAGCACCGCACGAAGGAGTGCACCGCGCGCCGCATCAGATTTTCTGGTAAACGATTTTAGAGATCCAAATGAAAGAATTCTGCAGATTACGCTGACAGCGCTATCATTCTTTGAGAGTCTTGCTAATGAGACCGGTCCTTCATGCCCATACTCCAAGATAGCACCAAGATCAGCGGCAACTAGGAACAACGCACCTTGTTCCGTCAAGTAACCATCTCCCACAATGGTCCTCTTCTGCTGTATGAGTTCGAAGATCTTCTGCCTCGAAAGTCCGCACTTTGATTCCAGCTCGGAAAGGAGATTTGCGAAGCTCTTGTCCTCTACTGTTGCCAACTGTATTACCTAGTTGAATTTCGACAATGTAAGATTTGTTTCGTAAGAGCGTCAATCTCCATAAAACACGCCATTTTCATTGCAATCATCTAGCTTCGAGCTCGAAGGTGAGGTCTACAAATTTCGTTCGTCAGTAGAACCGCAAACACCAGATTATCAAACTTTTTTAATCAAGACATATTGGCCTGAGGCAATTGAATCTAATTTTATTCACTTCAACTTTATTTGTCCCGCGTGGAAACTTCATCATCCGTTCACCAGCCACGCCTGATTACACAGTTTATCGTCGGAGTAGCGAATTCTGTTGAGCTCGCCGAGAAGAGTACGTACCATCTATTCTGTTATTGCATCGCCAAATCGGTTGGATATTCTTCGCATTCTCAACACAAAGGGGCCACTAAGTTACTCTGAACTCAAGACCTTGGCAGGGTTCAAATCAAAGAAGGAATCCGGGAAATTTGCCTATCACCTTCGGAAACTTGTCAAACAAACTTTGATCTCCCTCAACAGAGCCGAGAGGAAGTACACCGTTACTAGTCTTGGAAGGCTAGTGCTGAACCTAACTAAACAAATTGAGGAACAATCCATGCTCGAATCTGGCAAGCTGTATGTAAGAAGCTCCAGGCAGGCATTGGAAGAGTTCAACGCAGACAGGATTCTACAGTCACTTGTAAAAGAAGCGGGAATGCCAGTAGAGATAGCCCAAAAGATAGCCAGTGAAACGGAAGCAAGAGTGTACAAGTTTCAGACAGCATACCTAACGGCACCACTCATTAGAGAGATCGTAAACAGCATTCTGATCGAACACGGGTACGAAGAATACAGGCACAAGTTAACTCGACTCGGTCTTCCAGTGGCAGATGTTGCGGAACTTATGATTAGGGCAAGCGACAGTATCGACAGTATCGATTCAGTGCTTTCTTCAACGGCAGGAAAGGTTTTTTCCGAATATGCTATCCTAACCAAAATTCCAAGGGACGTCTCCGATGCCCATCTTTCCGGAGACATACACATTTCGAATCTTGGAACCTGGAGCTTGATGCCCGATTCGGTGTATCTAGACCTGAATGCCCTTTATTCAAATCCTTACAACCTGGGTAGCAAGATTAGCAACGTACCAAGATTGAGCTCGATTAGGACGTTCGACGCAGCAGTAGAAGCACTTGAAATTCTTGCAAGTGTAGTTTCAAGAGAAATTTCGAATGAGGTGTGTCTTGATAACCTGATCTCTTATCTTTCCAAACTTTATTCACCCCGTTCACAAGAGGAGCAGATCCGGATGTTTTCACGGATGCTGTCTTCTCTTTCCATGACAACGGGTTTTGGCAAAGCACGCAGCATAACTTTCAGAGTTGGCGAGCCTCAGAAAGATGAAGATGTTCCATCCCAACTCGAACTCCGGGATTCACTACTCCAGGCCTATTCGCACTATGTGCAAGTGGTTCCGGTTCCCACAGTCCATCTGGTTGTTTCTCCTGGTAGGTACTTCGATAGAAGAGTCGTAGAGGGTATAGCGGACATTATCTCGAAGGGTGGAGACATCGCTCTCGAATCAGAAGGAAAGCACACTTTCTCTGGACTGAAATTGAACGTGTTTGGAACTAGTGATTCAGTACCCGACGGTGTCGCATTCCTGCAGAATCTTGCGCTCAACTTGCCGAGACTCGCATATGAGTCAAACAAAGATGAGACCTATTTCCGCGCGAAACTGGCGCTTTTGCTTCAAACGGGGATAAATGCGCTGAACAGTCGAAAGGATCACGTCAGAGATAGCATGAAACGAGGGTTGCTCCCGGCACTATCTCAGATCCCTGTCGTATCCTCTCTCGAGGAGATGCCATACGTAGTCAACTTAGTGGGCTTGGGTGACGCCATATCGAATTTAATGTCTGAGAGAGAGGCGCTTACACGGCATGAACTGGCGTTGAAGATACTTGACACTGCGAGCAGGGTCACCGCCGAAAAGAGCGCCAAGATTGGTGATAGGGGACTTGTTTCGGTGTTGCATTCAGACGGGTTTGAACGCCTTACCGAAATTGATGGAGAGAAGTATGGTAGATCCCAAGAACTTCGGCAGAGAGGATATCAAGAAGGATTACTTGTATCAGATCAATATGATGATAAAGCTATCAAGGAATTGAACGATTTGTGCAAAGCTTCAAGTGGAGGGCTTCTTGTGAGTTTCAGGTTTGCCAAGGATGCTTCCGAAGGTTTGAACTTTGGTAATATAGTGGCTGGACTTTCTGGTAAAATTCCATTCGTTAGATTCTTCAGGAACCCAGAGATATGCAAGAAATGTGGTATGAAAGTGTTCAATGGTGGAAGGTGCACAAATTGCAAATCAACTTCCTTGATTGCGCTTCCAGTATTGCTCTGAGTCAGAAGCGAGTGCATTTTCAAAGCGAACTCGGTTGTGAATTTTCTTCGCACAAGAAGGCGCTTGCGCTTCTTGAATAAATGTGTAAAATACTTCACTTGAATTTCCACTGGAGATTTTTTTTGTTTGTTGCGACAATGCAGTTTACCTTAACGTTAAATATTCAACTGAGTAGCTAGTCTTGCGTATTGTGGAGAAATCGAAGTTGAATCGTTCGCGGTCTTTCTTATTGCGGGCGCGTACTTTTGGCCGGCAATGCATGCTGTTTCCAAAGCGCTCACCGCGCAAGCCCTGGCATACCGCAAGGATGGTCGCTTGCTCGCGCATAGTTACGACATTTGATTCTGGCACTCGGAGGCTTTCTGAGCAACCAGTCCCCCTTACCTCAAGTGATTGAGGAAAAAGTCGAAAAATTTCAATATAAACAAAAGGACCGTGAAAGAAGTGGAAACAAATTCGCTAAATGA
>DAHVAI010000093.1 GCA_027314685.1 Nitrososphaerota archaeon
AGAAGCTCACGTTTGGGCAACTCAATCGGCTCGCAAACCAGTTTGCTAACGGTTTGCTTTCGCTCGGAATTAAAAAGGGCTCGAAGGTTGCGATAGTACTGCCCAACCTTCCGCAATTTGTCATCTGCTTTTATGGCGCTCTAAAAGCCGGCGCGATAGTAGTTCCGTGCAATCCTCTTTACAGACAGAGAGAATTGGAATTTCAACTCAAAGACGCCGGCGTCGAAGCAATTGTAATCTTGAACAATGTGTATGCACAGAATGATTTCTTCGCGGAATTCCAAAAAGCTAGACCACATCTACCTCAAATGAAGCACGTTTTTGTCACCTCGTTAACTGACTTTCTTCCTCAAGTAAAGAAGCAGCTTGCAGGTCCCATCAGGAAGATTAGAACTGTTGGCAAACCGGACACAATGGATCTTGTTAAGTTCCTATCAAAACAGTCAGAAGGAGAGCCTCCAGAAATTGCAGTCAATCCACTCGAGGACATCGCCGTTTTGCAGTATACCGGTGGAACTACTGGATTATCAAAGGGAGCGATGCTCACTCACTACAACCTTCTTTCAAATACACTGATGTTGATGGATTGGACAAACGCGGGAAGAGGTGAAAGAGTTCTAGCTGTGACTCCCTTTTTCCACATTTACGGTTTGACGGTAGGTATGAACTCGGCGATAAACGTAGGTGAAGAGATGGTGCTACTGCCTTCTTTCCACGCGAAGGAAGTACTAGAGACGATTCACAAGGACAAAATCTCAGTATTTCCAGGGGTTGCGACAATGTACATTGCAATACTCAACCTTCCGGACCTGACGAAATTTTCGATTCGTACTATCAAGACTTGCGTCTCCGGTGCTGCGCCGTTACCTATTGAAGTACAGAAAAAATTCAACGAAATTACCGGCGGGAATTTGGTCGAGGGATATGGCTTGACTGAGGCGAGTCCGGTGACTCACTGCAATCCGCTCGGTGAAAAGGCGATTGTAAAATCAGGATCAATAGGAATACCTCTACCTGATACGGAAGCAAAGATAGTCGACATCGAAACGGGACTAAGAGATCTTCCCTCAGGGATGGAAGGTGAGCTTACGGTCAGGGGCCCTCAGGTGATGAAGGGCTACTGGAACAGACCTGAAGAGACAGCCGCGGTGTTTCGGGACGGCTGGCTGCTCACTGGGGACATTGCGAAGATGGACGCAGACGGTTACTTTTACATTGTTGACAGGAAGAAGGATCTCATCGACGCCTCGGGGTTCAAAGTATGGCCGAGAGAGGTAGAGGAGGCTCTTTTTACTCACCCCGAAGTGAAAGAAGTCGCTGTCGTAGGCGTTAAAGATCAATACAGAGGGGAGACTGTCAAAGCATTCATCGTTTTGAAGGACAAGACCAAGAATGTCACTGCGGAGACCCTGCAATCTTTTTGCAAGTCATTGATGGTGCCGTACAAAGTCCCAAGGATTATCGAGTTTAGAGATGAATTGCCAAAAACTCTGGTGGGTAAGGTGCTCAGGCGAAAGCTGAGGGAAGAGGGTGCATCGAACGAACCCATGACTGAAGACCCGAAATGAACTAGTATGACCTCGGCATTCCCAACACATGCTCTCCAAAATAGCTTAGTATCAAGTTGTTGGAGACAGGCGCCACAACTGCCAATCTGGCCTCGCGAAACTTTCTTTCGATATTGAATTCTGTGGCGAACCCGTATCCTCCGTAGGTATTCATAGCCACGTTTGCAGCTTCCCAGGCAGCTTCTGATGCGAGGTATTTTGCCATATTCGCCCAGACTCCGCTTGTAGAGCCGTTGTCGAATTCCTGAGCTGCTTTGTCGCGCACCAGAGTCGCAGATTGAAGCAGCATATGGGCTTTCGCTATGGGAAACTGGATGCCTTGGTTTTGTCCAATAGGCCGGCCGAACACAACTCTCGTTTTCGAGTATTCGCCGGATTTATCGACAAAGTATTTCCCATCTCCCAGGGCTTCAGAGGCTATCAGAATTCTCTCAGCGTTCATCCCACTCATGATATAATTGAAACCCTGTCCTTCATCTCCAATCCTGTTTTCTACTTGGACTTCTGCGCCATCGAAGAAAACCTCGTTTGTTTCGTGGTTAATCATGGTATGAATAGGCTTGACGTGTATGGTGCCCTTCTTGACTTCCTTATGGATGTCCACAACAAGCACCGTCATACCGTCAGTCTTTCTTAGCGACTTCTCCTTGGGAGTTGTCCTAACTAAGAGCAACATCAGATCTGAATGATTGACCCGCGAGATGAATATCTTCTGACCGCGAACAAAATAGGAATCGCCTTTCCGCTCTGCAAAGGTTGTGATGCTCGTAGTATCAGATCCAGCGTTTGGCTCGGTCACTCCAAAAGCCTGCAGTCTAATTTTTCCGCTTGCGATGCCCGGTAGCCACCGCTTCTTCTGCTCGAGATTCCCGTGACGAAGGAGCGCTCCCATTGTGTACATCTGAGCATGGGCGGGGGCAGCAAAACCGCCGGATTTGTTAATTTCTTCCAATATGATGCTCGCTTGGACTATTCCCAGTCCCTGGCCACCAAACTCCTGAGGTATCAGAACAGAAAGCCAGCCGCCTTCTGTCAAGGCTCGAACAAAGTCCTCTGGATAGCTTCTTTCCTCGTCAGTTTTTCTCCAATAGCTTTCAGGATATTTTGTGCAGAGGTTTTTGATTCCTTCGCCGATTTCCTCTGCAGAAATACTGGGACTTGACAACAAGATCAGTTGAGCTAGGATGTATGGGTTACTTATTTCAATCTACGCTGGATCGAGAAAATAAGATCAAACCTTAAATTCCGTGAAACTTTCGGTCACTCGTTAATTTGGTAACAATAACCTATCGTCCATGGAACGAACTGGTGATACACGAGATAATCGAAAATACTCCGGAGGAATTATATTCGTTCGTAGTTAGGCAGACCATGGCGATGGGTGGTGCCGGAATCATCCCCTCAATAAACTGGGCTGGCGGTGTGGCTTTTGCCGTAGGACCGATGCAGGATAAT
>DAHVAI010000116.1 GCA_027314685.1 Nitrososphaerota archaeon
TCGTTATCTTACACGAGCAATGCCCATCGAAGAAAAGTCAGAGCTGAAGACCATGACTACATCATCATCCGAATCTGTGGTGGATCGACTAAATCGCGCTAACAGACTTGCTGAGCAGGGTGGTGGTCCTCAGAGAATAGAAGAACAGCACAAGAAGGGAAAGAAAACAGCCAGAGAAAGGTTGCGAATGCTTTTTGACGTAGACAGCTTCGTCGAGATTGATCGGTTGGTAACAAGCAGATCCGAGGATAAAGACTCTAGTTCCAAAATGTACTCTGAAGCTGTTGTTGGTGGCTACGGTACAATTGACGGCAGAACTGTGTTTGTGTTTGCCCACGACTTTACCGTCCATGGCGGATCTCTGGGCGAAATGGTGGGAAAAAAGATCAACAAAGTTATGGATCTTGCTCTGAAAGCTGGCGCTCCAATTATCGGGCTCAATGACTCTGGCGGAGCAAGAATTCAAGAAGGGGTGCAAAGCCTTGCTGCATACAGTGATATTTTCTTCAGAAACACCCTAGCTTCTGGCGTGATACCTCAAATATCTGCAATCCTAGGTCCTTGCGCCGGTGGCGCTGTGTATTCACCAGCAATGACCGATTTTGTCCTAATGGTTGAGCAAACGAGTAAGATGTTTGTTACAGGTCCTGATGTAGTGAAGCAAGCCTTAGGCGAGGACACCACCTTCGAACAGCTTGGAGGGGCTTGGGTGCACGCCTCAAAGAGCGGGGTTGCGCATTTTGTAACCTCTTCGGAAGAAGAATGCATCGACACAATCAGAAAATTGTTGTCGTTTCTCCCATCAAACAACAACGAATCTCCTCCTCGAACTGAGACAACCGATGATATTGATAGATTAGATCAATCGCTCGAAGGTGTCATTCCGCACGATTCAAACAAATCATACGATATGAGAAAGATAGTGACCAGCGTCGTTGACTACCAAGATTTCTTCGAAGTTCATCCACACTGGGCAAAAAACATCCTTGTCGGGTTTGGAAGGATTGACGGCGGCACAGTTGGAATTGTAGCAAATCAACCCATGCATCTAGCCGGCGCACTTGACATCGACTCTTCGAACAAAGCTGCTAGGTTCATTCGCTTTTGTGACGCGTTTAATATTCCAATCGTGACATTTGTCGACGTTCCTGGCTACATGCCTGGCGTCGATCAGGAAACAGGTGGATTGATTAGGCATGGATCAAAGCTTCTTTTTGCATACTGCGAGGCAACAGTACCAAAGGTTACTATCGTCGTGAGAAAAGCTTACGGCGGTGCGTATTGTGCTATGGGAAGCAAAAACTCCAAAGCAGATCTGAATCTAGCGTGGCCAAGCGCTGAATTTGCCGTAATGGGTCCTGACGGCGCTGCAAAAATACTCTATCGAAAAGAGTTTGAGAGAAATCCCAGTCAGGAGTACAGGAAGATGCTCGTGAAAGACTATGCATTGGAACATTCGAACCCCTTCTTGGCGGCTGAGCGTGGGCTGGTGGATGCTGTGATTCAACCAAAGGAAACTCGCAGAGAATTGATAAGGGCGCTCAGGATGCTTGCAAACAAAAGCGAAAGTAGACCCCAAAAGAAACATGGGAATATTCAACTATAATCCCTAAAGTTACTTCATCTTTCAACAAAACAATTTATTGCCTGTGATGCTGAACGCTTGACAAGTTTGAAGAGAGTCCTCGTCTCAAACAGAGGAGAAATTGCTGTTAGAATCATTAGGGCACTTAAGACTCTGGGACTCGAATCAGTGGCAATTTTTTCCGACGCAGACGCCGGCGCTAAATACGTCAGTATGGCCGACAAAGCGTACAGATTACCAGGAGTGTTTGCATCAGAGACCTACCTGGACGCAGAAAAGATAATCGATATAGCAAGAAAAGCAGACTGCGATGCGATCCACCCTGGTTACGGACTCCTTTCTGAAACAAGTGAATATGCGAAACTCTGCGAAGATAGCAGTCTCAAGTTTATTGGTCCAAAGCCAAGCACTCTTGCAATAAGTGGCAACAAACTTGAGTGTAAGAAGCTAGTCGAAGCTTCGGGCATACCTGTTATCGCATATTCTCACGAACCCCTATCCGATCCTGAATCTGCCTCACGATTTGCAGCAGAAATTGGATTTCCCGTCTTGCTAAAGAGCGCCTACGGCGGAGGCGGCAGAGGAATCAGGGAGGCAAAGAACAAGCAAGACGTTAGGTTGGCGTTTGAAGCTTCGCGTCGAGAGGCAGAGAGTTCGTTTGGAAGATTTGCAGTCTATGTTGAGAAGAAACTGACGGGGCCTAGGCATCTCGAAGTTCAGATAATTGCAAGCGATGATTCTGACAATGTTGTTCATGTCGGGGAAAGAGAATGTTCAATCCAAAGAAGATATCAAAAGCTTGTAGAAATTTCCCCATCTCCAGTGATCGACGAAGCGTCTCGAAAGGTGCTTTGTGATTACGCAGTTCGAGTTGCGAAAATTGTAAAATACTCAAACGTAGGAACTGTCGAATTTCTCAGAGATTCAGCCGGCAAATTCTATTTCTTGGAGATCAATTCGCGATTACAGGTCGAACACCCCGTAACGGAATTTGTTTCGGGTTTGGACATTGTCAATACTCAATTCGAGATTGCAATGAACAAAAAGATCCCATTTACTCAGAAAGATGTCAAATTAACTGGCTGCGCAATGGAATTCAGGATCAACGCAGAAGACCCACTTCACGAATTCTCCCCCACTACCGGGAAGATCGAGCACTTGCAAATCCCCTTCGGTCCAGGCGTGCGAGTAGATACTTCAATCGAACAAGGCGTTACGATCTCTCCCTACTACGATTCTCTTGTTGCTAAACTCATCACTTACGGGCAAGACTTTGAACAAGCCAGACTACGCGCCCTCGTAGCCCTTGATGAATTTGCGATCTATGGCGTTGAGACAACTTTGCCTTTTCATAGAGAACTAGTTAGGGATGAGAAGTTTATCCGTGGCGAGCTTTCAACCACCTTTATCGAATCTACAGGATTACTCAAGCGAATTCAACTTCTCGCGGATGAATCTCTGTCCGAACATCACTTTATGATAGCGGCGTTGCTACTCTCGCGAAACCAGTTTCCCGAGGCAGTGCGTTCGGAAGATCGACGAACTACAATTCAACGTAGGCAAAGTACTTCGACTGGGGGTCGATTTACAGATGCTGTATGACATACGAATTGAAAAGAAATCAAGACAAGTCGAAGTAACTCGACGAGACACAAGTTCGGGATCCGAGTCTTACGCAGTTGTAATTCATCATCAATCTCGTCGAAAGGAATCAAATGTCGATATACTTGAGCGTCACCATGATACACTGATTGTTGCAATCGAAAACAAAGTGTACAAGATTACTCAGCTCAAGAGATCTCCTGTTTCCGTGGCGTTCGTTGCAAATGGGAGACTGCAAGTTGCAAATCTCAAGACCCGTTTTGACGAAGAAAGCTCACTTCTAGCGCCGCCTGTAAGTGAATACGTGACCTCAACGCTACCTGCGAAAGTGGTGAAGGTCGCAATAAAGGCCGGAGATTCTTTGAAACAGGCAGACGAAATGTTAGTAATGGAATCCATGAAAATGGAGGTACTGATATTGGCCCCTAGGGATTGCAAGGTCAAGGAAATCTATGTGCGAGAAGGCGAGAGTGTGGAAAAAGGTAAGAGACTTATCTGGCTCGACTTTTCAAAAGGCGCATAGATCTAGTTATAATGTGTTTATTCGAAATCACATGTGAATGAGTAGCTCTCAAGAGCGATCTCCTACAAATTCCAAATCTAGAAGATACGAAACTGTTGTCCTAGCTGTCGTGCTCATGGGGGTAACGATGACTGGGATTGACACCACTGCTGTCGTGTTGGGTCTACCAGTGATGATGTCCGATTTAAGATCGGACATATTGAGCATGATATGGGTCATAATGGCCTATCTTCTTGTAATCACTATCTTCGGTACGCAGGTAGGACGGCTAGGTGACATTTTTGGCAGGGTGAAGATTTACAATATCGGATTCGCTCTTTTCACAGCAGGCTCTCTCTTTTGCGGCCTGGCCCAGGGCGGCAGCGAACTTGTTGCCTTCAGAGCTGTGCAGGGCTTTGGCGGTGCGATGGTGTTCTCTAATAGCGGGGCAATAATCGCCGATGCCGTAGGTGAAGAGAGGCGCGGCCGAGCTTTTGGAATCACAGGAATAGGCTGGTCAATAGGAGCAGTTCTTGGGATATTGCTTGGCGGAGCTATCATAACGTTTCTCGGATGGCGATACATATTTTTCATAAACTTGCCGATCGGTACATGTGCAGTGTTGTTATGCTACAAGGTGTTGAAAGAACGTGCAGAGAGAGTTAAATCAAAAATCGATTATTTGGGCATGATTCTTTTTGGATTTGGTCTATTTCTGCTGTTGTATGCCCTGACAAACATTGCAGGATCTGGTTCCTCATCTTTCTCTCTGATAATCATAACGTTAGGCGTCGTGCTGATTCTATCTTTTGTAGCTTGGGAGAGATACCATGAAGATCCTATGCTCAATCTCTCAATGTTCAAAGTCAGAGTCTTGACCGCCTCAATACTGGCTTCTTTCTTTCAAGGGTTAGCCACTTTCGCGGTTCTGTTTCTCGTGATAATGTATCTTCAAGGAGTAAGATCCCTCTCGCCTCTCAATGCTTCGCTTCTTCTTGTACCTGGCTACGTACTGGGCGCTGCGGTGTCGCCAGTTGCAGGGCGGGCTTCCGATAAACTTGGCGCGAGGTACATTGCATCCATGGGTCTTTCATTGCAAGCCGTTGGCATTTTTGTTTACTCTCTTTTGTCAGTCTCAAGCCCGCTCTATCTCGTTGTTGTCGGGTCAGTGATCAACGGACTGGGTGCGAGTGCATTCTTTCCTGCAAACAACAGCGCGGTCATGGCGAATGCTCCGAGGCAATCATATGGTATAGCTTCTGGACTTCTACGAACTTTTGCAAACGTGGGAATGGTGACTAGTTTTGCACTTGCTCTCTTCATCGCTTCGCTTGCAATTCCCCGCGATCTTGCCGTCAGGATATTTCTAGGAACTAGTCAGCTTAACACTGGACTTTCAACGACATTTCTGAATGGAATGCACGTGGCGCTTGAAGCATCAATAGGAATTACAATTATTGCGACAATCCTCTCAATCCTTAGAGGTAAGGAAAGAAGAACTATCAAATCTTCTCAAAGGAAATGAAGGTCAGAAAAAATCCGCGTTTAGCAACTAGTACCAGCAAGAGGTTTTGTGAAATTAGTGGTTGCCGACTAGAGAAAACTCTCCAAATTGTTCGTGTTACCTTTCCGTTGCTGGAACTGATTTGCGTTGGATTTGTCTCTCCAAAAAAGAATAAGAAATATCAGAGCTAGAACGACAATTAAGGCAGTCCAATCAAAGAAGCCCCTAATTACTTGGAGAAAAAAGGTTGGATTGTCATCGTCCGACAAAGCGACCATAATAAGAAAACACCAAAGAGCTTCGCCAAAAATCACCGTTAAGAGAATTGCAAGAGAAACGCTACTTGGTTTCAAACTACAAGAAATCCTCTAGTTTTCTCTTCGCGCTACTCTGATTTATGCCCGCGTTCTCAATCAGTGTTTTCTCTGTTGCCTTAGCGAACTTGTTCATTATTCTCGATTTTGATAATCGTATTTACAGCTTATCTAATCGAACTCCGACATTATTCATTTGGGTCACAAGTTGAACATGGATAGTATTTTGGTTGCCGTGGACGGTTCTAAACACACTGAAAAAGTAGTACAAGTGGCGACCGAATTGGCGAAGAAGACTTCATCTGAAATAATCTTGGCTAA
>DAHVAI010000110.1 GCA_027314685.1 Nitrososphaerota archaeon
CTTAGGGGCTGAACGCTGGAAATCCAAATTCACGTATGGCGAGAGGTACTATGAGATCGACATAAGGGCTCCGGATTATGCCAAAGTTGCGCAGAACTTTGGGGCCCGTGGGTACAGGGTGGAGAAGGACTCTGAGCTTGATTCTGTGCTGGCCGAAGCGTTCAATGGAAAGGGGCCGGCTGTAGTCGACATCCTAGTAGATCCGTGGGTCAGTCCTGGAATATACAGACTGAGCTCAGATCTGCCTGCAAGTAGTGATTAACCATCTGAATTTCCACAATTGTGGCGGCAATGAACACTGGGAGTCTAGAAAATAGAACTTATGTCCGTTTCGACATTAGAGCTATGGGCGCTGACATACATCCACATTTCTGCAGTGATTGTATGGATAGGAGCGCATTTATTTGAAACGTTCGTTCTACACTACTCGCTTCATCGAGTCGCTGAAAAGTCAAAACTAGAAATTTATCCTGCATTATTTGCTAGGTTTCGAACCGTAACAGGCTTGGGATCTGCCACAACCTTGTTCTCCGGGGTGCTGTTGAGCACAGCAATTAATCTGGGGAGCTTATCCTATGTAATCGCAACCCCTTGGGGATTACTAAGCTGTGTTTACTTTGGGTCCGCAATATTGAATCATTCGCTTGGTCTGAAACCGAGTTCACTCGCTTACTCCACACTTCGCATGCTAGGAACAGTCGCTTTAGTTGGCGCAGCTACCACAGTTATAATATACATTTCAATACCAACTAGCCTGAGAATCTTCTTTATTAGCTCCAGTTATGGCGCTGCTACAATTTATGCAGGCATGTTATCTGTAGTTCTTTCTAGACTCGGAATTGTTCAGGGTTGGTTTCGGGGTCGTTTGACAAGGCTAATCAATCAAATACCTTTCGCCGAAACTGACGTAAGCATGAGCCAGGCAGTCGAACGATTTCATAAGCTCGAAAATAGAATGCGTTTGATTGTGCTACCAGAAACGATGCTTATACTCATCATTCTCGGCCTCATGGTTTACGTGGCCAACCCGTTCAGAATTATCTAGACGTTAGTATCTCTGTCCCTGCATCGCGGCTTGAAATCTGAGAGGAGTGATCGGCATTTCTCGGATTCTGATGCCAGTGGCGTTGTAGACCGCGTTGCCAATACATGGACTTGCTGGCATAACCGGTACTTCGCCAAGTGACTTTGGACCATAGGGATCGTCCGTCTCAATGAAATCGACATCGATTTGTGGTATGTCGTCATTCCTTGGTATGTGATAGCTGTTGAGACTTGGATTCAACAAAGTGCCAGTTTCGTTATCAATTTCCAGTTCTTCCATCAATGCTAGTCCTATGCCCATAACCACACCTCCATGCACTTGGCTTACGGCGGTTAACTTGTTCACAATCCGACCTGAATCATGTACGGCTACGTATCGTTCTACGGAAATCTTTCCTAGATCGACATCGACCAAGACTTCGCAAAAGTGGGCTGCGAAACTCGATCTCGCAACACTTACAGGAATCTCCGTGGCAACGGTCTCGACTGCCTCAGGCATGCGTCTTGCCAAAGAAGCTAGCTCCTTGAGTGAAATCCGTTCGGTGACCTCTCCGCTCTTTACGTAGCCTCCGTCCCAGAGCAATAAACTCTTTCTGACTTTCATGATTGATTCCGCCTGTTCCATGATAGAATCTTTGAATTTAAGCGCGGTTTGCTTTACCACTCTGTCTATGGTTGCCGTCGTTTTACTTCCTGATTCGCCGACGAATGGAGGACAAGTTTCAGTATCTCCCCAATCCACATTTATCTGTGATCTATTAATTCCGAGTTCTCTTGCAACAGTTAGAGCAAGTGCCGTTTTCGCTCCAGTACCTATGTCCACGATCCCCGCTGAGACTGTGACTGTACCATCTTTCTCGAGTTTGATTCTCGCAGAACTTGTTTCAATCTCAGAGTGCCAGGCCGCCAGAGCAATTCCTACACCTCGGCAACGGCCAAATTCTCTGCGGTTCTTGGTATGAGGAATGAAACTACCTTTCCAGTCAAATAGGTCAGCCCCACGTCTTATGCACTCCGACAGCCCACTGCTCGAGAATGGAAGTTTTCCCTCTGACAGCTTTGCCAGATTATTCAAACGGAACTGTAACGGATCTAAGCCAAGCAAGTATGCAGCTTCATCAACAGCGGTTTCAATCGCAAACGTGCTTGGAACACCCACTGGGGCTCGCATATTACCTGTTGAGTGGGTGTTTGTGTAGACCGGAGTTACCTTCACATCCATACCTTGTAGAGAATAGATATTTTCTGGTCCATCAACATATTTCCCAGCTGGGTGCCGCCCATAAGCACCGATGTCACAGATGGCGTTCACCCTGTACGCGAGCAATTTTCCAGTCTTTGCTACTCCGAGACTTACATCCTGATTTGTTCCCCAGCGACCGTGCACATTGGTAAAGTCTTCGGAGCGAGTATATTCCAAGAGAACAGGCTTTCTTGCTTTCTTTGAGAGAAGAGCTGCAATAATATCGTAATCCATTGCACCATTTTTATTCCCGAAACCACCTCCTTTGAATTTGCATACTACTCGAATCTTGCTTTCCTCCATTCCCAGCGCCATGGAGAGTTCACGACGGCATCTACTGATTCCTTGAGTCGAAGCGTGTACTTCCAACCTGTCAGCGTACCAGTTAGCTAGCGACACTGCTGGTTCAAGTGGAGCACAATGATGCCTGTGAGTCTTGTAGATATTCCTTATGAAAAAATCGCTTTGTCCGAAGGATCTTCCCATATCACCGAATTCATGCTTGTACTGGCGCTGAATGTTTCCGGCTGGCCAAATTTTGGGCGCCTCTGTGGTAAGAGAAAAGTGCGTTTCGAACGAACTTGGAAGTTCCTCGTAATCAACTGATACAAGCGATACTGCCCTCTCGCATATTTCCCTACTTACTCCCGCGATAGCTCCAATGCAATCTCCGTAGAACCTCGGAGTTTTGGTGAATACCACTCTTTCATTCTGTCTATCACCGGACGGCCATCGTACAATAGTATCTTCACTTGTAAGAATCGCAGCGACTCCGTCGAGTCTCGCTGCCCCTGAAACATCAATGTGTTTGACTCGTCCGTGAGCGATCGTCGAAGGAACAATCCTTCCATAGAGCGTGCCTTCTATTCCTGTATCGGCGGTGAAATGAGCCCGCCCGGCAACCCTCTTAGCGCCATCTATCCGCTCAAGAATGTCCGGTTCGTGACTAACAGTTAGTACTTCTTGCATATTCGAGAATCGCCTCGTTTATTCTATTGTAGCATCCGCATCGACAGAGGTTGCTACTCATGTGTTGCCTGATTTCCTCTGGAGAAAGGTTTTTTCTTTCGCGAATCAGAGATAGGGCACTCATTATCTGTCCTGGCGTGCAAAAGCCACATTGAAGTGCATCTTTCTTCATGAAAGCGATCTGAAGAGGATGAAGGTTTCCATTTCTCTCAAGACCTTCTATTGTTGTAATTTTTTGTTCATCCATCTCCACAGCTAGTGTCAGACAGGAACAGACCGGTTCTTCGTTAACCAATATGGTGCATGCCCCACACGCTC
>DAHVAI010000117.1 GCA_027314685.1 Nitrososphaerota archaeon
CCTTGCTTGCGAGTATGCCAAACCTTGCTAGCAATAGCGCAACTCCGTCGATGAGTTCCTTAGAACGTGAGCTTGCTCTAATAGCAAATTGTTTAGTATCGACGTGCCCATCGCCGTCAAAGTATCCTCGAAGCAGCGAGGCAACAAAATCATCGCTAGCTCCAAGGGCAAAGTCCGGAAGGTGCTTTTCTCTTGAAAGTTTGCCGCATGCTTTAGACAAGAATTCTGAGAGAATAGAAGAGTGAACTATTATATCGTGGCTTGGCGCAAAACCGCTTGTGTTGTCCACTTCGTGGAATTTCATTCCCATTCGTCCAGACACGTCACGAGCTCTAGCCAGAAATCCTTCTGCTGCATTTGATATGGACACGTAATTCCTTTGTGCGCTTCCCTCAGAGAGATAGGCGCCGATTAACCAGCCCATCGCTCCGTCTAGCTGCATGACCTCAGGGAGGCCAGCGTTTCCGTGGGCTTGCAATGGGTAGACGAAGCTGTTCTGTATGACGATCGAACTCCTTCCGGCGAGAACGTTGCGAAGTTGATCGTGCTTTACCGGAACTTCGTACTTCGAGCCATATCCTGAATACCAATTCCCACTAAGCTTCTGGGCTCTTGCAAGTTCGCTTCCAAACCAATGAGTCCCACGCGGGAGTACTTGAGCGGCATCCATCTCAGACTCAGGAGTACTAATTGGTAGATGCTTAACAACAGGTATTCTGTCACCCGTCGTCAGGTTCTTACCCAAGACAGGTACCAGTTTCCCATCCACTCTTCGAACAAAGGAATGATTGTCAGTAGCAGTTATTGTTCGCCCGGAGCGAGTCCTTATTCGCAGTAGTGGGCGGTGATGGTGATGCCTGCTCACCGAATGTAGTGGCTTCCAGTGTATCTTACCCTCGTCGTCGAGCGAAGGTACTTCTATCCTTGAATCTGGAGGAAGATCACACCATTCAGTGTCTCCTTCTTTCGATACCTGATGCGCTAGCATCAATCCGTCTACAAAATCACCGATTCTTACTGCTTTGACTCGACCTTTTTCTTGGACGATTACTCGCTCGTCGGGAGCAATGCTCATCTGAGTTCCAGGTTCACCGATTGATTGTGCAGCGACAATGCCAGAAGCTTCGCCCGGTTCAACGGTTCCCTTTGTGACAAGCTCGACCACTCGTTCACAGACTTTCTCAACCGACTTTGGATCGAGTTTAGAACTCTTCAGCGCATCAAGAAGATCTTTGTACAGCTTCGGGTTTAGTCGATCAGAATATCTCTCGACCGTCCTAACTATGGTGCTCTCCGCGGCAGCCCTTGCAGGATCTGAACTCAATGCAGTCGTGTCGATGAGTCGTTCCAAGTTTACCGCGCGTCCGTGATCGCTCTTTGCCGGATCGATTCCATCCTCTCCGTACTTGAACTGGATCACATTGCCGTTTGGATCTCTGACAGTAAGGTCGTACTCAACCTTCAGGTGCTCCAAGGCATTCACGAGCCTTCGCTGCATGTAACCGCTCTGCTGAGTTCGCACCGCCGTATCGACCAGCCCTTCCCTACCTCCCATGGCGTGGAAGAAGAACTCGATTGGGTTCAAACCGTCTCTGTAGTTGGATCGTACAAATCCTCGAGCATCTGGGCTAGGATCATTTTGCAAAAAGTGCGGCAACGCCCTGCTTTGATATCCCTTCTCAATTCTCTTTCCACGGACAGATTGTTGCCCTAGCGCCGCAGTCATTTGGCCCAGGTTTAGAGTGGAACCCCTGGCTCCTGTTCTAGCCATTATGATCCCTGCATTTTGAATGGAAAATGACTTGTCCGCGATTCTTCCTGCTTTTTCTCTTGCTCGCGACAGTTCGTTTGCGACGTAAAATTCAAGCGCATCCTCGGGAGAAAGACCCTTTGTTTCAGGAAGTGTTCCATTCTTGTACTGTGTGTTCAGGTCCTTCACTTTGGAATATGATTCGTCGAGTGTTTCTGATATCTTGGACCTGACTTCCTCCGGTAACTCTAGTTCATCGAACCCATAGCTGAATCCGGATCTCGTGATGAATGCCTTGAGTAGTCGGAGTGTAGAATTCAGAAAGTTTCTAGCTTCATCAGTTCCATAGTCTTTGGCAATCCTATGAAGTATCGAATCGGATTCTTCAGCTCCGATAGCTGCCCTATCGATGACTCCGCTTAACAGTGTGCCATTCTTTATCACGACGTCTTTACCTGCACTTCTTGAGCTCTTTTCCCATTTTGAAACGAGCACGTAATTGAAGTCGCGTGGCAAGAACAAGGAGAAAAGCTGTCTTCCCGAATATAGAGGCTGAGGGTCCGTCTTTTCCGGTTTTGGCATTTCTTTATCTGGTGGGAAACCACCGGCCATTGCAAGGTTTGTGAATTCTTCCTCAGTAATGTACACGCCTTCTTTTGTGAGAAGATATGCAGCTGTAAGGAAGTCTCTAATGCCACCGATAATGGGACCGCCGTATCTCGGAGAAAGAATTTGATCTTGGACTCTCATAAGAGTCATTGCTTCAGATCTTGCTTCCTCACTCTGCGGGACGTGAAGGTTCATCTCGTCGCCATCAAAATCAGAGTTATAAGGCGGGCAAACAGCCGGGTGCAATCTGAAAGTCCTGTAAGGAAGTACTTTGACATAGTGCGCCATCACAGACATTCTGTGAAGAGACGGCTGGCGATTGAATATCACAATGTCTCCGTCCGTCAGATGTCTTTCCACTATGAACCCAGGTGCAAGCGAATCAGCGTGCATCTGTAGGTCCGTTACATAATCGAGCCTGATCTTGATCCCGTCAGGCCGAATTATGTAATTGGCTCCGGGATGTTTGAATGGCCCGTTGAGGATC
>DAHVAI010000119.1 GCA_027314685.1 Nitrososphaerota archaeon
ATCTTCCAGTACTTCTTTGAATCGATGTTTGCGCTATGACCAGTGTCCATGTAAATCCCCAGTTCCTTCTCGCCTTCAACCATGGCGCGATAGACTCCAACGTGAACATCTCCGGTGTCGGGGTCTTTTGTGATCGCGCAATCCGCGGTGCCAATGTAGTAGCCGCCATCGTGCTCGTGCCACTTTGGCGAAGGGAAGATCTTCATGTTGATTTCGTTCCCTTTTTTCACGTTTTCAAAAAATGGCGCTTGGGTCACATATCGTGGTGGAACAAGGCCGGAAGGTTGGTTTGCTTGCGCTGTTTTCTGTTTAAAGAGCCTTGCAAGTTCAGCGTTTCCGACATTTTCAGGAAACCCGAAAGAGTAAGCGACTCTACGCGCATCCAACAATGCGCCTGTGAGAATACGAAACCCCTTTTGATATCCATTTACCTCGTCGAACACAAGCGTATACTTGTTCTTTTTCGGGTTGATCTCAGTTACGACGCCGATCTCAAGATTAACATCAGCACCTTTTACAACTTTGACAAGACCAGCTTTTTCAACGTGATCTATCCAAACTCTAAGGTCAAGCTCTTGGCTTTGGGATTGCATCTCAGGAAATCGTTTTTTCTTCACATTTGATAAGTGTTTTAGGATCAGTTATTCCTCTTCAAAACAGAAAAGAATAGAATATAACAGGTGTACATCTTTTTGAGAGACCTACGCCAGACTGAATAGCCCACTATGCCCGACAAAAACCCCGAACGATCTTTACACATTCCTCCGTCCAGCGAGCTAAGCCGCTGGTTCTGCTCAAATGGGCTCCAATTCGTTACTCTTACTTTCTCTGGGCTTGCCATCATCAATATTTTGACAAATGTCATCGGAACGCAAAGAATCTATTCTGCCTTCAATTCGCATACTTTCACAGCTTTCCTCTCTTTTGTGATCTATGATTCTCCGGGGACCGTTGCAGGACTGTTCGGGGTTGTTGTGATTTTTGTAGTGCTCTCACTATTTTACTTTCTTCTAACTGGGGAAGGGTGTAGGAACAGAGCGTTCTCTTTTGTCATCACAGCCATGGTAACCGGAGTGGCTAGTCAAATTGTCTGGAACTCATGCTGTAACGAAGGTGGTGGATTTCCCGCCGGGTCTTCGGCCATAGATTTCGCTGCTTTGGCGTGCTTGATCATCTATTCCATAACGGATTCTATTCGTCTCTTAAGACTGAAAGCTGACCGAAAATCCCGTCTTTGGATGGATTCCAAACTAACAGCTTTGTACCTCCTTCTGGTAGCAGGAATGCTGATGTTGTACGCTGTTTACGTCCAACCAATCTATCTTCCCACGATTCGCTTCAACTGGCGAGTGCATGAGTACGCATTTCTATCAGCTTTCATCGTTTCCTTTCTCTTGGAAACAGTAAAGTCAACCCGTGTGCACAAGGCTTAGCTTTAATCGGGCGGAAGTCTCGGCCTGCTTTCGAGATCCTTGCTAAGCGAAAGAAAGAGTATCAGATACAACAAGAAACCAATCACAATACCAGACGCATGACCCACCTCCACCGGTTGCGATTCGCTCGCAATTGAAAAAGGAACTTGTACTGATAGAGGAAACTGATTGCCGTTGCTCACTAAGTGAACTGCAAAAAAGCCCGAAAGGAGAAAAAGAAGAACTATGTAAATGCAAAACAAGACAGGGATAGTAAGCCTCGGGAGTTTGTCGATGAGCTTCGCATCTTCGATTATGGTCGCGCTCCTAGTCCGTCTTGTAACAAATGCCCCGATCATGGTTATCGAGAAATTTGCCAAAGTGAATCCAATGATGCCCCCAGCAACCCCTGACATACCATAAAAGGAACAAGAACCATGACAGGCGATCTCTGCAGCAACTTCTGTCATCACTCCTGAGATTAATGCGAATGCAGGAAAATATAACGCAGAACGTATCTTCAGGAAGCTGGGATAGAACAGAAAAATAGCCAACAAGAAAGCACATGAAAGAATGATATCTTCTACATTGATTAAACCATCATACACAAAATTTGAGATTAGAAAACCCAAAGGATTGCTAAGAGATGCATCGATGTTTGGTCCCTCGAATAGTGTGTACTTGGATAGCCAAATGAAAAGTGCAACAATCGCTACAAGAGGCGAGAATACTAGACCGTTCTCTATAGCGCTAGCCCGTTTGAAATTGATTCTTTTCATACCACCCAACTAGATTTTGGGGGATTCAAAAATACGGAGCGAGCGCGACATTCCTATAAAAGATCACAAGCCTACAAAGAATCAGTTCAAACTCGGCAAAACATCTCGCCCTAATCTTGGCGAAGAGTCGAATAAAATAAAATGAGGTGAGATGGTGGCACTTTTCGCGAGTACCACCATCATCAGTAGTTCTAGTTCTTTGATTGTCTCTGTTACTTTTTCCTGTTCCTTGAGACTGGGTCTCTTCGGACCATCAAGAGAGCTCCTGCTGCAAGTACTATTGCTAGCAAGACCGCAATTATTGACCAACTCATTGCGACTGAGCTGCTGCTCTTGCTTGAAGTAGTGCTCGAGGTGGTGCTACTCGACTGCGAAGTTAGTGATGTGCTGGTCTGTGAACTGGTCTGTGAAGTAGATGAGGATGAGCTTATGCTAGAGGAAGTGCTTGAGCTGAAGGACGTAGCTGAAGTTGACGTAGTTATCTGCGAAGCAGGTAACAACGAGCCGAACATTGATTCGTTCATTTGTCCTTCATTTGACATGTAGTATGACGGCCAATTGCCCCACTTTTGTGTATTGTATGCGAAAACCTTCTGCGGGTATCCGAGCATTATGACCGGAAGGTACTCTGCACGTATCTGTTGGATATTTTGGAGAAGGTGTATCTGTCCAGTGATGTTGGTCGCTGGTGTGTTGTTTATTGCCGTCAGGTTACTCTGATACCATGCATCTGCAAATGGTGGCCACTCTTCGTGTGGCAATCCATCAGGTGCGTTCTGAGCAAACCAATTGTAGCATCCCGGAGTTCCGTAGACGTTGCAGTCCTGTTGCGCACTGACCCACGGTGAGAAGTACTGAGCTCCTCCACTTGAGTAAATGACAAGGTTGTTCTGGATGTTGAACGCGTTAGACGCATAGTCAGCACCCAAGTTCTGCGATGTCAGAGTTTGTGTCTGAACGCCTATGCCTAAGTTGGTCAGGTAGGTTGCAACCTGGAGTTCCAGGCTCGGGTCCCATGCTTTCGAACTGTCGGTGTACAGAGTCACCGAGTACTTTGTTCCGTTAGGAAATAGCAATGGCACTCCCGGAGCTCCACCGCCGGTGAAGCCGATCGAGTGAAGCAGGTTCATTGCTTCGGACACGTTGTATGGATACGTGTGTTGATTCGGAGTATAGGAACCATATGTAGTCGGCATTCCACCCTGTGCGTAGTTTGCTGGACTGCCGTATCCGAAAATTGACTGCTGCATCATAGCTGATGTGTTAATCGAGTATGCAAGCGCCTGTCTGAACTGAGTCATGTTGTATGGATAGTGAGTGATGTTATACATCATGAAGGATCCAAAGGCACCACCATTTGTGTTCAGGTGGATGTTTGAGAGACCCGACAAGGCAGCGAGATTTCCGTATGCAAGCGGTCCTCCAAAGTCAGCTGTCCCTGCGACCAAGAATGGAATGATCTGGGCCGAGTTCTCCACGAAATTCACTTGAATTTCGCAAGCAGTTGGCTTTACTCCCGGCCAATACGGATTTGGCACCATGACCATCTGAGTAGAACCTGATGTGTAGTTTTCGTATATCCAAGGACCGTCTCCCACAGCAGTTCCAAACAACGGAGCCGCTGGACCCTGTGCGATCGCACTTGGTGAAACCATTGGTGCATAGTAGTAAGTTCCAATTCTGTTAGGTAGCTGAGCATCAGATTGGTTGAGAATCACAGTAGCGGTATCGCTGTTCACAATGTGCACGCCTGTGACTTCAGTGTGTAGACCCACAAAGTCGTATTGAGGGTTTAGGGCGTATGTTGGTGTAAGCCAATCTGCGATGTCAGATGCATTCACTGCAGTTCCATTTGACCAAGTCAGACCTGGTGTAATGTGGAAAGTCCACTGCGTGTAGTTTGAATTCGCTGTGATCCAATTTGCTGCAGAGTCTGCCCAATATAAGCTTCCGTTTGGCTCCAATGGAAATGGTGCAAGACTCATGTAGGAAAGAGAACCGACCATGAAAGTTGAATCACCTGTAGGTGCTAAGTAGTTAAGTGACTGCGGAATGGGTTCAGTGACCCATGTGACAGTATTACTTGATGGGCAGCCCGAAGCTGCAGTGCTCACTAATCCCGCGGGCGCTGCTAAACTGAAGGCTCCCAACACAGCAAATGCTGCCAAAAGAGAAAGTACGATTATAGAGAGTGATTTTTGCGACATTTGTAGCAGCCGCTTGCATCGCGGCGCTATTAAGGCTTGTTGAAGAATTCTCTATTACGAAATTCGTCAAGATTTTTTGCAGTTTTTTTATGTCCTGGTTTGTGTTGTGACCAAACTACCCTAAATGATTTGAACAATTTTCACGATAAGATGCGTCAAAGGTGGCAAATTCATCACCAAAACTCTACCACTAACGGTAGTAACTATTGTGTTACAACGACCGCAACTCATGGTAAAGGTACATTCCTCGATACTTCCACTTCAGGCACTCTTATGAACACTGTTAAGTAACGAGCAACTTTGGAGACAAGTTGAAGTTCGGTTTTTTCCTTCCGCTCTCTGGATCACTTGCAAAGATACAGAACGTTACAAGCGCAGCCAGAGCTGCCGAAGAGCTTGGATATGATCATCTCTGGGTGCAAGACCGCTCTCTGACTCAGACAAGAGAAAACTACCTCAATCATCTCGTCTGCGGCTCAGTTGAAGATATTGACAAGAATGAAAACCCGGATTTTTTTGAACCTCTTACGACGCTCGCCGCCCTAACTTCCACCACGAGCAAGATAAGATTAGGTACTTCAGTCCTTCAGTTGCCCCTCTACAATCCAATTCTTCTTTCCAAGCAAGTTGCAAACATCGACGTATTGTCACAAGGAAGAATGGATTTTGGAGTGGGAATTGGGACCGGGATCAGCTACGCAAAGCGTGGCTATGACAACTTGCACTTTCCATTTGGAAGACGCGGCGCCATCTTTGACGAGTATGCTTCCGCGATAAAGCAGCTTTGGCACTCGAAATCTCCTACTTCATTTAAGGGGAAGTACGTCGAGTTTACTGATCTGGAACTGTTTCCGAAACCAAAGGGATTGCGCTTGTTGCTGGGTAGTGGCGTTGGAGAAAAAGGATTGCGCAGAGTCCTAGATTTTGCCGATGGCGTCGTATTACCATACAGGAATCCTAGCGAAAGCGCTCAAAGCGTGGCAAAGATACGCGAGGGTCTGCGGGCGCGGGGAAGAAGCAAGG
>DAHVAI010000114.1 GCA_027314685.1 Nitrososphaerota archaeon
CTTAGGAGGAGTTCAGGAGACTTGCCTAACTTGAACTAAGCGTTCTTGGCTTGTACCTGTCGAAACGTCTGGAGTAAGATGTCCGTGCCTCGTAGTATAGGTATACGATATTTCTCTAATTCCAACAGGAACTGTTTTGATAAGGTAACTTCCAAATCTGGTTCGCTTTGGATCTCTAGTGCGGTTTTAGAGTGCACGCCAGCTCTCAATCGATTTGTCTGGATGAATATCCATCGCAATGGCGTACTTGGAAATGTTAGAACTGCGATCAAAGATCGGGAGAAGTTTCCTGATTCTCCTGTCAGATCTTCTTTCTTCAGTGGAATCTTTGTGGTTGCAGAAGTCTTTACTTCTATTGCAAAAGTCTCAGGAAGTTTGATCGCAACAATATCTGGTCTTCCTGAAAGTTGCATAGTGGGTACGTGATAACCTGCTCCTATCAGCGAGAAGCCAAGCATGATTTGGCAGATTCTTCCGAACTCAGAGCTATCAAACTTTTCCAGCGTTTCGCTGAGAAGTGCATAGGCCTCATTAGGATGCATCATAGTTAAATTCCGGAATTCATACCGCTGACACGACGGGCCCGTCCTTCGTCCACGCTTTGAACTTGATGGTGGTAAACTCAACACTGTTATCAAAATTCAGATTTAACTCTTTAATGAGGGTATCATCCTGGCTCGATACGAGCACTTGTCTATCTCTGGCAAACTGCGCAAGTATTTTACTTAAGTTTCTTGCGTGAACAGCATCCAGATTCTGCGAAGGGTCATCTAGCATTACGAAGCGTACACCACTTATCGAAGTTTTCGCGAGAGAAAGGAAAATTGCAAGTGCTGCACAATTCATTTGCCCAGCCGAAAATCGAGCACTAACATGCGTATCCCTACTCTCATCTGAATTTGACGCTTTTATGAGATACGTGTTCTTTTGGACTCCTGACACGTTTTTTGATCCGACTGCAATGCTGAGTCTATTGTAATAAGGATGGGTTTGAAGCTTTGCGTACAGGCTGACAATTTCATCCTGTGTTTCGTTAATACTCTTTAAGGCAAGTGATGATTGGATATCAGTCAATACACTAACTAATGTCTCAAGTTGACTTTTGAATAGTTCCAACTTTCGTATGGAATCTGTAATTCCCTTACCTTCTTCTGTTTCTTCTTTGGATCTGGAATCGACAGTGGCAAATTCTTCCCGTTTGGATATTACATTGTTTATAGCTCTTATCTTATCAAGCCTTGTGTCCAAGTCTTCGATTTTTCTTGTTCGGTCGAGATACGCAGCACCAGCTTTGTCAATTAGATGTTGAAGTGATGAAATTTCGTTTTCAACAGCTTTCTCAAAATCGTTAGATTCGACGTTTGAGTCCATAATTTGTTGGGCACTAGTCATTGTAACTTTCAATTTATTGGAAAGGGAGGCGAGTTGGTCCTCTAGTCTTCCAAGCTCGTCTCTCTTCTCTCCAAGATCCCTTATTTTATTCTTCTCTGTGCCGATGTCTTGATAAATC
>DAHVAI010000120.1 GCA_027314685.1 Nitrososphaerota archaeon
AACATACAGTTCGGTCCCGTGCTTGCATCGCACATGTCGCACATGAGGATGCTCGGAATGAGCATAGGCAGTGTGCGGACCATGCTCAGGGAGTCATATGGCATCGGCATGAGCGATGCAACAGTGCTCTCCATTGAGCAGTGGGTCGCATCATCGCTCGAGCCGCTGTACTGCAGATTGAAGAAGAACCTGAAGAGGCACAGGGATGCCGGCGCGGACGAAACGAAGCTCAGGGTCAACGGCAACAACGGGTGGCTGTGGGTGATAGCCACAAACTCGTCCGTCGTATACAGGGTTGCAGACACCAGGGGAAAGGCTGTTCCCCTTGAACTGCTCTCAGGGTACAAAGGCACACTATGTCATGATGACTGGAAACCTTACAACTCGATAACCACCGCAAAACACCAGCTCGACCTGCTTCATGTCAATCGCTGGATCGAGAGGGCCGAGGTGAGGCACGGCATCGAGCCAAGGCCGCTCCTCGGAAACGGGCCGCCAGTCCTCACGAGGAGAGGGCGGCCGCCGGATGAATTCATATCATTTGCCGACGGCGTCAGGCGCATACTGTCATCGGCCGTACATGCAACGGACAAATCGGACCGTGCAAGGAAGAGGGCGTTCACAATTGCCAGCAGGGCACTCTCCGCCCTGCTTGACAGAACATGGAGGGACGGGGATGCCGCACACATTGCCGCCGAGCTGAGGAGGAGGTTCGGCATGCTATTCACATTCCTCAGGCACAGAGGTGTTCCATGGCACAACAACCGTGCCGAAAATGCGATAAGGCACGGTGTCCTCCACCGCAAGATAAGCGGCGGAAGGCGGACATGGACCGGGACACATGTACTCGAATGCATCATGTCGGTATACAGGACATGCAGGAAGAAGAAACAGGACTTCAAGGGCAACAGTCCTGTCATCGCTTGTCAAAGGCGATTACAGGACAGGAATCACTCAAAATGGATTGCCGGAATTCTGAGTAGTTACGACCAATCTATTGCTCCACCACTACTTCCATTTCTGCCTTTGATCCGTCCATCACTTCCGTAGAGGCAGTTAGGTTCGCTAATCAGAGCGCAAGTGTGGTAAGAATGCCTCATAGTTGCAACCCGCTTTAAACTGAATTATCACAAGAACGGCCAAAAAAAGACACCAATTTCACACACCTATGGAATCGAATACCAGTTTGGCTAGGTAGCCTGACATCCCTATTAGGGCCTCTATCTGGCAAGCCTCTACACTCCATCTAGGATCGATATGTGTGGTGGTGAATCTGTTATTAATGGGTCCGGACCAAGCTAATTTCATTCACCAATCGCGCTGGTCCTTTTTCTCTATCCCAGCCTTTTACAGATGACAAGTAGAATAGCTCTGTAGAAATCTCCTTCAAACCTCCAGGTCGATCATTTCCCACTATCAGGCTGAATAGCCTTGTGTCGCTAGTCATCTTCAGGCTATCCCACTGCTTCTTGATCGACTTGTCGTCTACTTCCGCAAGGCCGTCCGATATGAAAACAACGTCAGATGCACTCCACTCTTTCATCTGGAGCTTTTCCATGCATGACCTTACTGCAGTGTTGAAATCTGTTCCTCCGCCGAAACTCAGATATAGAAATTGAAGGAAATCATCACCCATTCGACTCTTCTCAGTCAAATCGTATTCAACTGCTTGCTCTGTCGAAGAGAACAGAATTACCTTCATTGGTCGTTGTTCCTTAATCATTCTTCGGGCGAGTAAGAGGACTAGCGCTTTCGCCAACAATTCAGGATCTCCGTGCATCGATCCGGAAGTATCCACCACCGCAATCACGGGACCCTTTCTTCTGATACGCGGTGGTCCTCCAACCCAGTTTCTTCCTTTCATCTCATAGGTCATCAGTTTGGACTCTAGAAAGTCTGCGTAGAATAACAATTTCAGAGTTGCGTTTCCCAACTTCGCCAGCTCAGCAGGAAGGATTCTCTCCAATTCATTCGAATTGTGGATGGAATAGATTTCATCCTTGCTCATGTGGGTTGTCACCATGCGCTTTGCTCCTTCCTCTATTTCCATCTTGCCCAAAAGATCCAGAATCTCGGCAATCTTCGATCTCTCTCCCAGCATTCTTGCATATCTTGCTAGGTTTTTGAGGAATAGAAGCTGAAGGTCGGTTACGGAGTAGTCCCAGTATCGACCAGGAAACAATAAGGATATCATTTCCAACACTTCTGAGGTCGAATTTACCTTTTCGAGCGTCGTTCTCAATCTAGAGTCAATTGTAGTTGCAACAAGATCCATAGCCGCACTACTCTTTTCATCCTCATGATTGTTTACCATGGTTCCAATGTCATGACCTTTTTCAATCAGGGCTGTATTGAGTTCCCTTCCCCACAAGTCAATGGTGTTTTGGATAATTGCGGCCAATTCAGCATAAGTCTCGCTGTCAACTGCTCCGTTGGGCTGAGGTTGCTTGGTCAGCATGTCGTCCATCAAACCAAGTATCAATTCTGCTACATCTCCTAGCACCAGTGAAGCTGTCATTCCTCCTTGGCGGTACAACTCCTTGATGCTTTCCCACCATTCACTTAGTTTTAGATATTCTGCAAACTCATACAAGATACCATATCTGGCTCTGAAGACCTCAAAATCCTTTATGTCAAGCTCATCGTTGAGCAGCTGCCCAAGTATTTGTACGATGTCATGACGCATGCGTTTCGGCATGTTTCTTGGTCTTGAGATTACCGATCTCACGTACGGATCAATTAGATGATTGTTCAAATTTTGAACAGACTCTCGGAGAGCAGTCAGTTTGTCACCTCGCCCCGGTATATTTCCTTAATCGTAAGGCCTGCCATTGCAATTGCCAGTTAGTACCTCATGTTGCCCAAACTATACCTCACTCCATTTACATCTCCTGATTGATCCTTTTTCTTCGACTTTTCAGGTGGCTTATTTACCGCTTTCTTAAGCTCGTCCAATTCTGTTTCAACCTCAGAGATGATCCTAACCCCAATCTCAAAACGCATCAAGAGATCCTTTTTGTCTCTTGCAGTGAGCCATAGATTTTCCTCAATGGAATTGCTTAAGTCTTTGCGCTCTTCCGTTGCCGTCTCTTTTGAAATTTGAAGCTCAAGTGCTAGATTTTCACATTCTTTGTTGAATAGTTTCTTTTGTGTCTCATCAAGACCTGAAAAAGGCAAGTAGTTTTCCTTTTGTAGATTCTTAATCAGCGCCTCTTTGAGTTTGACTCCATCGTTTATTGAGGCAGAGTTTCTACCTTTCGGATCACCGTAGTACTCACTCAGTCGTTCTGCACAATCTGCTTCGTCCTGAATATGTTTGACTAATGCATTTAAGGATGGGATTTGCTTGCCGCAGTAAGTGCATTTGAAGTCATTTAGAACTGAATACACTGCACTATCAACCGAACTCCTCAGTTCCCTTATGTCTTGCTTGACTTCTTCCAGATTAACGCCACCAGATATCAGGCTGTCGAGAATGATTTCCCTGATTCCAATCCTTTGCTCTGGCTTATCCCATGTTAAATTCTGGAGCAACATCAAAGTGGGTTTTTCGACCCTGTGCTGGCCGTTGGCAAGAGAAGCAATCCTCACGACATTTAGGATTTTCAGCCAACGCCTGTCTGATATGTGTTGATCTCTGTCCTTTAACTTTTTTCGAATAGATACTATTGTGTTCATTTCTTTGTCTTCTATCTCGACAGAAGACACAGCTTGCTGTAGTTGCCTGATATTTTCTATTGATATTTTCGATGCGGGTTTGAATACTCCAAACTGTTTTTTCATTAGGCGCACGAAATTGTCTTCACTCTGCACATAATTAACATAGTATCGGAACAAGAAACGATCGTAGAGAGCTTCTAGGCTCTGATTTTCTTCTGGCAATTCATTGGAGGCCCCAAAAGTGGACAGTAATGGCGAATCTGCTACTGTGTTCCCATTGTGGAACTTTCGCTCATTCAATAAGGTCAACAGACTGTTGAGAATGGAACTGTTTGCTTTGAAAATTTCATCTAGGAAAGCGACGTGCGCGGTGGGCAAGTACCCTTCAGTCCGTCTATGGTATCTGTCATTTTGTAGTTCCGCCAGCGAGAGCGGTCCGAATATCTCTTCTGGCGCAGTGAATCTTGTTAATAAGTAATAGTAATATGATCCTCCATCGATAGATGAGCAGATATCTCTAGCTAGCATGCTCTTTGCAGTGCCAGGGGGTCCAAGCAACAATACATGTTCCCCTGAAAGTACAGCCAGTAGACTGCCGATTATCTCATCTTCCCTTTCAACGAAACGAGTTCCTAGCTCGTTTATCAGCGAGCTTATCTTTTGTTTCACCTCATCCATCTTCCAATGCCACCACCTGCAGTTCGGTTCTGGAGTGGCAAGGACATAGTTAAGGTTGCTCGGCTAATTATCGCGAAGAGCAACTGTCTTCGAGCTGCCGATCGACCTGCAAGTGACGAAATTGAAAAATGGCCAACATTCTCGTGAAACTCTATACGTAATTAAATGGTATGTCCCCTCATGACAGGGAAATCCAATGTGTTACGTAATCCCTTCCTATTGAGCGGTTGAAAAACACACTTTGCATTACCAATCTATAGCGCTATGTTGATAAAGCGCGTCGATGGCTGTTTAATTTGCTTTGAAATTTCACAGGAAATCTATGCGCCACAGATTCACTTGGTTTCGTGGTATCTAGAGAAAACCCAGTTACTTTAGAGGGTCACAATTAGTGTATCTTGCATCTATCCCTGCCACCGCCGTGCAGCTTGAGACTGTTGTCCAACGATGAACCATCGATGTAAACAATGAAATCGATTTGTCTGATGAGCTGAAAGCGGAAGTAATTATCGATCCGGATTTCTGCACATTGAGGATCGGAATAAGAACAGGCGTCTTGTTTCTATCTCCAGAGATCAGACAGTCAAGAGAGCAAAATGTGTTAACCCCCGTGATAGTGCACTAAATCTTGTGTAGAGGCAAAGGATACATACACGACACCCTCAGGAGGGTAATGTCATGGAGGTATCCGCTGTTTCTACACAGAATTTATAACTCTGTCGTGGCACATCGATTGGACTGCCAACTTGAGTGAATTCTACTTACGAGCTAGTGTAGTTTGGACTAATCGTTTACTTTGGGAGACAGTGTACCAAATCTGCTGTAATTTCCTGATCCTGTACCCCCACTCTGCCCACCTCAACTCTCTTCCAGGCTAAG
>DAHVAI010000121.1 GCA_027314685.1 Nitrososphaerota archaeon
CTTTGCTCCTTTAATTTATGGAGAAGCGGAATCAGTGTTCTCTGTTGAAGCATTGGTTCGCCCCCTGTCAGCACTAAATGATTTTGATTGCTCGCACATAATTCTCGCTCCATGTCTTCAACGGTCATTTCTTTGATCTCCTTTCCAGAGTCATAGATCTTAAGGTCAGTTGGAGCCTGTACGCCAAGCCTTCTAATGTCTGATTTGATCGTTTCCAGAACCCTGGCGTTGTATAACCACGTGTATTTCGTATCGCAATACCAGCAGTGCATGTTGCAAACAGCTAATCTTAGAAAGACGGCTGGCGTTCCCAGATAGAGCCCTTCGCCCTGTAACGATGTGAATATTTCTGATACCTTCAGCTTTTCGTTTCTTATGGAATCGCTGTACTCATGATTTTCTTCTATTAACATACTTCCAAACGCTCCGGGGTTTGTATAGCGCATCAGAGGTTGGGTGTCGACCACGCGCTGCCTGCTTACTGGGCTCCTATCGAGAAGATTTCTCCATTCTTAAAGCCTACGAATTATGATCATGTTATGTTCAGTCCTGGGCGTTTGCTTGCTCATCGCCACCTGGTAACCTAACAGTACTCACGGTTTCGCGTGATATGCTTCTTTCGAGCGTCAATTTGCGCAGAAAACTTCAAGCAAATTAATTGCTAGTAAAGACACTGATACACTTCTTCAACAAAAGGATTCGAGATGCTAAAGCCCCACTTGAAGTCCGGAGGAAACTGGAGGTTCACAGAAGAGCAGAAGTCTGTTTCACTCGCCAAAAGCAGACCTTCAGATCTCGGTCTTCCGTTTCAAGAGTGGAATCTTCGGCGATTAAATGGAGTGGCTGAGAAGAAGCCTAGGTAAGTATGTTAGTTGCGATCGTACATTGGCAAGTGCACGGGAAATAATAATCGCAAAATTATCGTTTCGAGACAATGAGATTTGCTAAAAGTCTTCCAGCAGCTATTAACCTACCTGCTAATATTCGTTGCTTCAATCTTCAGTGCTTGTTTCTTTACAGAGTGGATTGCTTCAGGCAAACTCGATGATTGAAGAGTTTGCATGCCAGATCTCTCAATAATCTTGTTCACGATTGCGACTTCTATTTGCTTTGCAGCTGAACCATAGATCGATTCGAGGCCTTTGACAAATGCTCCAGGGTTTGCCAAGATTCCGCCGCGTGGGAGGTTATTCAAGATCGTCATCCTCCAGTAGACTAGATACCTGAGGTTTGATCCGAAGAGGTCTAGTCCTTCATCGATACATTCCATGAGCTCGTAATCGTCCAAAGTCTCATGCACTTACCCTCTGGTTAGATTCACGATTGGTCAAAAGTATTCTTGCCGAAATCAAGAAGCAAACGCGGCTCTCATTATCAGGATCTACTAAATGGTCTAACTATGCCCGAGTTTCACGAGTTCGTCAAGATAACACTTGTTCGACTATTTCGGAATGATAACCAGCGTGGTAGGACTAGTCTTGATACTGGGCATAGCTTACTATTCTGTGAGATTGCTGAGAACTTTCAAAACAGGCATACTTGAGAAAAGTTGGAGAGCAATCGCGATTTCGGGACTATTTCTTGCTGCAGCGCAGATTGCGTATTTGTTCCAGGCTATCGCTTTAAACACAATGCTCCCGATTGATACCGGCATTATGCTGGATATCCTTGGAAGCTTGTTCCTTCTTTTGGGTCTTAGAATGCATCTCAAGACATGGCTTGTTGGGAACACAGCTCCTGCATATGAAGAAAAGCCAAAAGAGCAGATTTTGACGTGAGTATCCGCAGCCGTTTAACGGCGCATTACAGTTGACAAACGATGGAAGCTAGGTCAGACGTAACAATCAGTCGTCTGTATCTTCGGTATCTAGAGGATGCTTTGAAGATATACGGCGATAATACGATCCAAGTTGTGTTCTGGCAGTTTGAGAAGGACAACAGACTCATGCGAAGTGAAATTTACCTCCACCCTGATCTATTTGTTCAGGCGCTGCAGTCAATATTTGGAGTTGGAACATCTTTGGTTGCAAGAACAATAATCGCAAGGCTCAAGCAAATGATTCCTGACTTTGAGTCATCGGATTTGATTGAAGATCTGAGGAGACTCAGACGCTATCTGAACGAAACCTCGAATCCAGACAATATGGATTTCGTTGACGTGGCGGTAACTAA
>DAHVAI010000128.1 GCA_027314685.1 Nitrososphaerota archaeon
TAGCCTAGGATTCTATCAGGAGCTCATGCAGACATAAGGTAATGACTTTCGAATGGGATTGTAGCATATTGAGGCAGATTCGGGACAATTGCAAATGGTCTTAATTACGATTCGCGGAGACAACTCTTGTGGTTAGAGTGAAAAAAGAAATGCTCACTTCAGTGAGGAATATGAAAGGGAATATCCTTTGGCCTTTCTCACTGAAGCAATACTGTCTTAATTAATGTATATTCTGAATGGGGAGGAAGGTGGCCTGTGTAACCAAAGTGGGACTCTGTGACCATGTGAATAATCCCATGCTGTAAGTAGTTCCATCACTTGTTCGATAGGTTCATACGTAGTTCCCTTGTATCTCGCATCTTTGATTTGCGACATCAATCTCCTTCTTCCCCGCCAGAAATTAGGACCCAGATAATTAGAAAATTCTCTGTATCCTGGGGGCATTGCACAAAGCAGGCTATACAAATAGTCTCTATCAATGCCAAAGGACTCCGCCCTTCCATAGAGGTAGCGGTTGGCAAGTGCCTCTTCAAGACAGTCCGGGGTCCCAAAAGTGGCAGCATATACACCCCTAGTGTAGTTTTCATAAACATTAGGGTTTTGTGACACTATTTCTAGAACGGTAGATGCTATGTCAGTGATGTAATGGAAAAATTCATGTAGAAATATGAAGAGAAAGGCGGTCTTTATAGAATCTGTCCAGGAAAGTTGTGAAGGATGTTGCAAATACATTTTCTTCGCGGTTTCGTACCAACAACGCTCTTCAATGTGAATTCCCCACCGATCCCTAGGCATATAGTGATACGAGATGTACCAAGCACACTTCTCAAAATTGTATTCACTCCAAGTGTCTACTGTATCCTCCATCCAAGCATCATTTCTGCTCGGGGTCTCACCCTCAAACACTATTTCTATTGATTTCCAATCTATCTCTTCTACCTTGAGCGGAATTGCGTCAGTGTCGTACTCCGTGCCAACTATCTTTCTTCTTGGATCTTCTTGATATATGTGGTTCCTACGTTCAGAAGTCTCTCTTAGTCTATCAAGCGAGTCTATGACATCTCTCCAAATTGCTCTACTCTCTCTACCAAGCATAATTTCAGAAATTAAAACTCTCCTATTTAATAAAAACGGCAACGGACATTATTCTGAATAACATGTGACTACTTCCATATTCAAATCTACTGGGCCAAAACTGATTCCAATATCAGGGATAAAATTCCATTTGTGATTCTGTTCCCACAATGTGCACATGCTTAACGGCCACCTAGTAACAAAGTTATTAAGAAAGGCAATCATGCCATCCACCGTCAATGATGTCGACGATTGCAATCCGTTTGAGAAATTTCTTCTTCCCAATTCTCATTTCGGTTAGCCATTCTTTTGTTACTATCCGGGCTATTGATGGTGTTGGTGTTGATCGCTATAAAGGGTTGTTGGAAGTTAAAATTAAGCGTCCAGTTTAAATAAGCGTTCGACATTGCACTACTAATGCCTCTACTCAGTCAATCGAGGAATGATCTTTTCACCCTTAGTCTACCCGCCATCAGAGGAATGCAGGCAGGTAGGGAGTATTACGTAACGATGGTCCCCCTTCAGCTACTGCATAAGCTCTTCGTTTTCAATGAAATCGCATTACCACCAGAACTTCGCTCACAACGAATTCTGAATCGGTCTCGTATCCCCGAAATCACAAATTACATTATCAACAATCCTAAGGATTATGTTTTTTCTGCAATTACCGCGTCTGTTGACCGGAGAGTTTCATTTAAGCCATTGATTGAGAATGAGGGCCTAGCCAGCGTTGGAAGCATTACCATGCCTGCGGACGCGCGCTTTCTCATAAATGATGGTCAGCATCGAAAAGCGGCGATTGACAACGCTTTGAGAGCCAATCCAAAGCTAGGGCTAGATAGCATAAGTGTGGTTCTATTCGTTGATGCTGGATTGAAGAGAAGTCAGCAGATGTTTGCCGATCTAAATAAACACGCTGTGAAGCCAACTAGGTCACTAGGTGTCCTCTACGATCATCGTGACCCTTTAGCGGAACTTGTAAGGAAGCTCATAGTCTCAGTGCCGCTATTCGCCGATAAGACAGAGAGGGAGAGAACAACAATTTCTAAT
>DAHVAI010000138.1 GCA_027314685.1 Nitrososphaerota archaeon
ATTACGTAAATTTATCAGTTTCTGGAATAGATCTGAAATGCCCCCGTCTGGAGAGCTAGTTATGTCGAATTCTAGTACTCGTACTCCCTTTAGAAAATCTCAAAACATCTCTGAAATGTTTCGACAACTGGATCACTTGACGCTTGATGAGAATGCATTGGACCCAATACCAGTGGACCCTCGCTTTCAGATAGTAGCTATATCTCCTCCCCCTGCCACGGCGGTACCCTCTAGTTTTCAATGGATTGTTGCAAACTATCAATTGAAAACTTATATTGCATAACGACCTTTCTTGGAGCTCCGCTTTACACTCGAGTCCACTGGTCCATTTAGGGCAGGTCTCCGCATCTTATCACTTAGAAAGACCTTTGTTGCAGTTTGTACCAAGAAGCACTTCATCTACTCGCCATTGATACCCAAACGTTTCTTTTAACTGAACGCCAAATCGATTGATTGAGTGATTGATTAGTTGATTGATTGAGCAACCGATTTTGGAAAGACATAACCCATCATTTAGGAGCACTCATCAATTCATTTTTTCCATCTGTTCGGCCATTTGCTTTCCCCTCATTGCAGATGGGATTATTGCTGCGCCAGTCAGGAAAGCCATCAGTAGTGCGGCTATGTGAAAGCCATGTACGAACTGAGTTCTTGCTGCTTCTATCGCCGCCTGAGATTCGGCGCCCTGAAGCAATGGACTCAAAGTCGAATAAGGTATCCCGAAGGTCATGAATAGAATGATTAACCCGTAACTCACTGTGCCACCAACATTAAACATGGTCTGTCTAAAACTCGCCGCTATCCCGCGTCTATTTGAAGGCACAGAACCCATGATTGCCGAGAGATTGGGGGCGTTGAACATACCAATACCGACTCCGAATGTCGCAAGTACAAGTGCCACTTCGAGATAGGCAGAATGTATCCCAAGGAAACTCATGGAGATGTTGGACACAACCAAAAAGAAAATGCCGGCAGTACTTATGAGTCGTGAGCCATACTTGTCCGACATCTTCCCGCTGATTATTGCGAATATCAGGTAGACCGCCTCGACTGGGATGATTCCCAGACCGGCTTCCAGAGGAGAGTAACCCAACCCAAGCTGGAAATAGAAGGCAATCAGTAGCAACAACCCAGTCCATGAGATTGTTACTAGCAACTGTGCTACATTTGCAGCCGCGAAGAGTTTGTCAGCAAATAGCTTCAGATCGAGCATTGGCGTAAGTTGTCTTGATTCAATTCTGACAAACAGAATAAGGAGTGATGATCCTACAATAAGAAATCCCACGCCCTCTACATAACCAGTTGTTCCATAACTGAGGAACGTGATTGCCAATAGCACCAATGTCAAACCTATACTGAAGAGACCGAAACCCCCCCAATCTATCTTCTTTGAGACATCATTAGTGCCAATCTCGCGAAGTTTGACATATGCCCAAATTGTGCCGAATATCCCTATTGGAATGTTCACATAAAACAATCCCCTCCAGTTGACGAAGGACAGAATCAATCCGGACAAAGTCAGTCCGGACATGCCCCCTATCCTGTACGCCGTCTGGCTTAGTCCCATGATTAACCCGAGCTCCTTCTTCGGCGTTGCGTCAGTAATGATAGCTGCGCTGCTTGAACTCAGAAGCGCGTACCCAACACCCTGCACCATTCTGAAACCGATCAATTCGAAAGAGTTGCCAGAAATTGCGGCAAGTCCAGATCCTAGCGTGAATACAGTGAATCCGATGTTGTATAGTTTCACTCTGCCAAACTGATCCGCCACCCTGCCAAAGATAAGGAGACTTACCGTACTTGCCAATAGGTAAGACTGACTAATCCATATCACTTCTTCAGGTCCAGCGTGCAGCTGTGATGCTACTGTAGGAAGGCCGATGACGAGTATCCTGATATCCAAACCGGCCATGATACTTCCAATGCTTGTGACAGTGAGAGCTGTCCACTTGTACTGCATTAGTCACTACCAGACACTTTGAGTCGCGCTCAACTCTCGTAGAGCGCAGAATATGCTGTTCACTGGAGGTGATTAGCTAAATCGCGCTCATATAAAACAAAATATGCGGTATTTTGATTTTCGTCATTAATTCGTTACAATGATTCCATGTTCCGGAGTTATGAACGGGTGTTACAATCTTCGAAATCTTTGAGATTGAATCCATGTTGAGTTTCAATCCGACATCTGTTGCTATTGGAAAGACGACATAGGCAACATAGTGTACTGCTACGGATTGAGAGACTATAGCGGTCGCTGTAGCAAGGAGAGAAATTAAGAATGGTAGGGAAATGCAACACGTCGTTCCTCCAATAACACCTAGCGCCGACAGGGCGAAATATATGAAGGACTTCAGCCCAGTCAAGCAGACCCTAAGTCAATAATTTTCATTACGTTTGTGACATCGAAGACAGCACCGTGGCGATAACAAAACTTTAGAACGATAGCATCAATCAACAGTCCGGCGGCACAGTCAGGTTGAGGTTCGGATCGAACAGATAGTCTTCAAGTATTGTGACTATCGATTCAGGATGAACCTATATTGACGAGGCCGTCACCATGGTCTCACTTTTTACAGTCGGAAGTTCGTTCACGAACGTGACGATTCCCTCCAGTATCAAGCCGTACAGAATAAGATGAATGCTAAGATAGATCGCAAAGATGAATCCGCTTTCGACAGTCCTAAGACAAGACAGAAAGATCCTTACAACTTTTAGTGTAAAAATATCACTAGAAAAAGTATTCCTGCTCAGAAAAATCACAGATCCTGTCGCCTCAGAAGCAACGAAATTCGGGCCCGGATCCAAGGTGTACGATACTGCGATAGCGATGAAGCTGATTACCAATGCAAACAAGGAGGCGGGAAGAGGGCTAGTTATGTAACGGCGCGACTCATAAGTATTCTTGGTTGCCGCAGCTTTGCCGAGTTTAGGTCCTCTGTCATGCCAACCATAATTATTTTTAGACCGTTTTTGTCAATCAGAACTAGTGAAAGAGATTGGTTCAGCTGAATGAAAAAGCAATAAAGTTGATCGATGCGAGGAATTTTGGATTCATTGCGACCGTAAATGAAGATGGTTCACCCCAGGTAACGCCAGTATGGGTCGACAGAGAGGGTGAAGACTACGTGCTTGTCAACACTGCGGTAGGTCGTCTCAAGCAGAAGAATCTTTCAAGAAATAACAAGGTTGCGATCTCGATTGCGGATGCCGGAAACCAGTACGAGATGGTGACTATAAAGGGAGTGGTTGCTGAACAGACAACTCAGGGTGCCAACGATCATATCGATAAGCTTGCCAAGAAGTATCTTGGCAAGGAAAAATACCCTTGGGCATCCCCGAGTTCGAAAAGAATCATTCTGAAGATCAAGCCTTTGCGAATCGCTGGCCAGTAGAATTTCTGCTATATTTCCGTTTGATGCAGGACCACTCAGTGTGGCCAG
>DAHVAI010000139.1 GCA_027314685.1 Nitrososphaerota archaeon
CCTCGCCCAGAAAGTCTGTCTCACCAAAACCGGTAGAATAGACTGCGACAAATTTCACTCCCTTCTTTGCACAGTCAGCCATTACCTGAACGGACATTTCAGACGGAATCACCATCAGCGCCGCATCCACTGAATAAGGTACGTCAGTGATGGAAGGATACACGCTTATCGCATCGGTTGATTTCTCCCTCGGATTTATGACTGCAACTTTGCCTTTGTACCCGTGCCGGATTATTCTCTGGACTATGCGTCCTCCAACCTTGGTGTAATCTAGAGATCCGCCTATGACGGCAATTGAATTGGAATTGAACAGATTTCCAAATGCGCTGCCTGAAAGTGGTTGGTCTTCAACTTTCGTACTCTCAGCAAGAATTACTCTTGCATCTACAGCAGCGGAATCATTTGGATTCTCTGATACTATGAACGGGTTTATCTCAAATTCTGAGATTTCCGGTACTTGCTCTAAAACAGAAGCTATCTTTTGCAAGGCCATTGAAACAAGATTAATATCTAACTTTGAGTTCCCGCGATATCCGTTCAACAGAGGGAATCCCTTAACCTCTCGAATCATTTCTTCTGCTTTCTCCGAAGATATGGGGCACAGCCGAATGCTTGCATCTTCAAGCAGTTCTACCCAGACCCCGCCCAAGCCAAACATCATCACCGGCCCGAATGTAGGGTCTCTCTTCCCCCCGAGAATCACCTCAATTCCATGAAGTTGTTTTTGGACAGCAAACTCCACATCCGTTTTCCCATGGACTGCAAATGATGTTTTCATCTGTTCAAAGGCTACCTTCAGGTCCTCGCTCGACTTTATTCCGGTCTTTACACCTCCGAGCTCGCTCTTGTGGAGTATACTCTGAGAGTCAACCTTCAAAACAACGGGATATCCCATTTTCGATGCCGTGGCCTCTGCTTCGGTGAAGCCTGTAACCTTGATTGTCTTCACGACTGGAATATTTAGGGCTGTCAGCAATTCATTCGCTAAGGAGCCAACTATAGAGTCTGAGGTTTTTCTTGTCTTGATCAATGACTTAATTGCATCGAGGTTCAAGCTATTGTCCCGCACGATCAGAAAACTCTTATTAAGATTTAAACGAGGAAAGCGGTTTGGCGTCTTCTCACCTCTTGTACACTAGAATATTATGCGAGAAAAAGGAAAATCTTTGCACGATCACTCTGAATAGAGCTGAAAAGCTCAACGCTTTGGATCGAACGATGAGGGAAGAGCTGGACGATGCTTTCACCGGCATTGCCGCTGACAAGAACATTAGAGTTGTCATTGTCCAGGGTGCGGGGCGGTGTTTCTCTGCCGGAGCAGACATTTCACAGTTTCTCACTGGAGAGCTTGGCACCGGGGCCTCATTTCCAATGATAACGAGACATCTCACAAAGACGATTGAGACCTGCCCGCAGGTGGTCATATTCAAACTGCACAGTTACGTACTTGGCGGCGGTCTGGAGATATCGCTCTCGGGAGATCTGAGGATAGCTTCAGAAGATGCGGAGCTGGCCCTGCCAGAACTAAGTCTCGGAATGATACCCGGTTCAGGAGGCACTCAGCGCCTGCCAAGATTAGTTGGTGTAGCAAAGGCAAAAGAGATGCTTTTTTTAGGCACGAGGATATCTGCGGCTGAGGCTTACAGGATAGGACTAGTTCATCAAGTTGTTCCCCGAGATAAGCTTGACGAGAAGGTCGTGGAGATAGTTGGGGAGTTACTGAAGAGAGCTCCGATTGCCCTAACTGCAGCAAAGACTGCATTGAACAAAGTGTGGAACTATGCAGACTTGGAGTCAGGCTTGTCAATCGAGAGAGAACTTGTAAACCTCTGCTCGGAGACCAAGGATAGACGCGAGGGCCTACTAGCCTTCAAGGAAAAGCGGGCTCCCAACTTCAAAGGCGAGTAAGATGTTCGAAAAGAAAATAGTAATCGCAGGCTACGGCCAGACACCGTTCTCCAGGGGCAACGAATCACGAGGAGAGCAAAAGATTACGACGCCGCAGTATCTGGCGTGGGCTGCGGAACTGGCCCTTCAGAGCGCATCTTTGACGAAGAAGGACATTGACGAACAAGGTCTTGCGGTCACTAGAACAATGCAGTCGCCGGCGTTCTGGGGCTGCGAAGTCTCTGAGAACCTGGGGATCACTCCGAGATTTACAATCACGGCAGATCACGGCGGCGTTAGTCCGATAATGATGCTCATGCAGGCGGCACATGCGATAAACTCTGGAGAGGTTGACTACGTCCTGTGCGTCGGGGCTGATTCTCCGCAGAATACGGGACTGGTCCACGCGCCGCTCGAAGGCTACAGGCGAGACTTCATGTCGCCTTTCGGAGTGATGAGCCCTAATAGCACTTTTGCGATGGCGTTCAGAAGACACATGGTCCAGTATGGGACGAAACCGGAGCACACTGCAAAGATAGCTCTCACACAGAGAAAGCACGCGAACCTAAACCCGCTCGCGTACTTTTACAAGATGCCAATGACGATGGAGGATTACAACAACTCTAGACAGATTGCTGAGCCTTTCCGGATTCTGGATTGCGTGATGCCGGTGAACGGCGGCGCTGCTTTTGTTGTGACTAGTGAAGATAAAGCAAGGAAACTCACGGACAAGCCCGTCTATGTCTTGGGCTATGGCGGTTGCGACAACTACTATCACGGCAGCAAGCAGACTCCTGACATCACCTACATGGGAATGCACATCGCTGCAAGGAGAGCATTTGAAAAATCGAGGAAGAATATCAACGATCTGGATTTCTTCCAGCCATACGATGACTATACCATAGCTGTCCTGATGCAGCTTGAGGAAATTGGTTTCTGTGCAAAGGGTGAGGGAGGCAAGTTCTTGGAAAAGACAGATCTCTCATATAATGGGACGCTTCCAGTGAATACAGGTGGTGGGCAGCTCTCTTGCGGCCAGCCCGGACTGGCAGGCGGAATGGTGAATCTGCTTGAAGGGGTTCGACAGCTTCGCGGCGAGGGAGATCTGAGACAGGTGAAAGGCTGCAAGACTGGAATGGTTACCGGGCTAGGCTCAATTCAATACGGTAGGCACATAGGTCATTACGCCAGCTTGATACTTTCTTCTGAGGCGTAGAGCATGAGCGGAGATTCTGTTTACGACATTGCAAAGACGCTTGTCCAGAGAGCAGATTCTGCTCCCAAAGAGTACAAGAAATCGCTTCCTGGAATCACGCCTCTGACAAAGCCATTCTGGGAGGCGGCGACGAAGCATAAGCTTGTCTTGCAAAAGTGCTCTAAATGCGATGTATACCAGTGGTATCCCAAACCTTGGTGCGTTGAATGCGGATCGAGAGATCTTGTTTGGACACTAGTTGGCGGACTGGGTAAAGTCTACTCGTTTACGATAATTCGCGAAGTTGTCCAGAACTCACCTGCATTCGAGGAAGATATTCCTTACGTGCTGGCAGAAATAGACCTTGACGAAGGACCGAGGTTCGTAGCACAGTTGAAGGACGTAAAGCCTGAAGAGGCAAGAATGGGCATGCGCGTAAAGGTTAGTTTCATTGACGCGACGCCGGAAATAAGCATACCAAAGTTCGAAAGATTCGAGGGATAACTCGTTCTAGTTGATCTAGCTTTGCCACTAATCGAATCTGTCACTTCTGAAGAAACCTCGCTCATGCTCTCCTCTGTGAGAGCGATGCTTGACCAAGAGTGGTCAACAAAGATGCTGAGAGACTACCAGTCGGGTGAGACTGCGCTTCTGGACCAAATTTTCAAAGAGCTTGTCGAGATCGGGATTGTCCAGTTTGTACGAGAGGGAGCTCCCAGTGACGTGGCGTTGCTTTGCGAACTGCTTGGCTCAAGGTTACTTCCAGGTCCAGTCATCACAACCCTTGCGGTGAACAGGGCCACAAAGACGGATTCTGCGCTTCAATCGATGAAGAATCCGAAGATATCCTTCTCTTGTTCGGACATCGTTCCTGAAGCAAACCAGTGTGACTATGCGATATTCAAAGGAAACCTGTATGCGAGGGAGCAGATTTCACTCGCCGCTGTAGAGTCACTCGATAGCTCGCTTCATTTTTTCAAAGCTACGCCAAAATCCTCAGGCGAAAGAATAGAACTCGGGGAGCCCGATTTGCTACTGGTTGTAATTGGCCAGCTGATCGGAAGCGGCGAGGAATGCGTCAACATGACAAGGAACTATGCTAAGATGAGAAACGCATTTGGAAAGCCCATCGGTTCCTTCCAAGCGGTCAAACACAAGCTCGTCGACTCTGCAATTTCTGTCGAGATGTGTAGGTCATTGTACCTTGGTAAGGCAGAGAGTTCAAGTCTTGATGCTACAATCCTCGCGTATGTCTCAAAGAGGATTTCAAGGGTGATCACTGACGCGATTCAAATTCATGGAGGAGTCGGGTTCACTACAGACGTTGATTTGCACCTGCATCTCAGGAGAGTCGTAGGGCTAAGCAAACTCTTTGGGCATGTTGCAATGTCTTGAAATCTAATGCGCAAGAATTTTGGATGCTTAAATAGAACCGGACAACGAATAGGCTGAACGGACCCGCTTGAATTTAGTTGGAATTGCAGTTCAAATCATAGTTGGAATAATAATCCTCGCACCTGTGCTCTGGATTGCTGGTAGGTCGCTAGTGGGAGCGAACAAGGCGAAATTTACAGACGCAATCTGGATCGTTGTCCTTGGCATTGTAATCGGGGTGGTTGTTGGAGCCGTTATCAACATCGGACTTATCTCTGCGCTCATAGTGTTCGTCGTCTGGCTCGGGTTGATAAAGCACTTTTTCGATTGCGGCTGGCTGAAGGCATTTGCAGTTGCGATAGTCGCGGTCATAGTATTCGTGATAATCGTCGCGATACTTGCGATTGTTGGACTCGGAATAGTTGCGTTGAGCGGTCTCTAACATATTTCTCGATGACGATGGCTCACTTGTGAACCTTCTCGAACTGCGATTCAGCTTTCACTAGCGAGAAGAGTAAAATCTCTCCTAATATTTTGCGAATACAAATCAAGACAATCTCTGGCAGACCTTTTTGTCGTCTTGATGTCGACCCACTGTTGTGATTTCGGAGTTGCAAAAGCCATAATTTGAGGAACAGTCTGCGAGTTTGGCAATAATCATGTCAAAATTTGTGAGACCTCCACCAACTAGTGCTCAACTTCCAGCAGATATCAAACGGTACCTCGGATAACTGGATAGCAGTGAGGGGAACAAGCGTATCTGGAACTGGCGTCATTGGTCAGAGTTCAACCGGTTATGAGGTATTTGGTTAAAGTGGAAGTGGCGTTGCAATCCACGGCAAAGCCAACAAGGCGGGACAGTTTGACGGTGGTGTGGAAGTAAACGGCGTCATATCTGTCAATGAAGGACCGAACCTAAAGGGAGCCATCAATGCAACCGAAACTATGAACAACAGTGAAAAATCCCAAAAATACGGTTAGTACTAATCTTGCATGGATGGAAGTATTCGTTGAAAAGAATGTGAAAGTTGCTCTGGCGCTATCCATCTGATTCTCTGAAGTTATAACTATCGTGTAACTCCCATCATGCGTTGCGTATTCAGCTGGGTAACGAACCAGTAATATACCAAGAATCACAATCATCAGAGTATACCAGATGGATTTTCTTTTCTTAATTCGATTCAGTCTGTAGCATATCTCGTTCAAACGAATTATAGTTTCCTTCGGCCTTTTTTTTAAACGTGGCCTAAATTATCATGAGTTTACGTACATAATGACATGCAAGCAAGAGGATACGAGGGGAATCCCGTAATTGGGTCGGCCGAATTTGAATTCGACAGTGAATCGATACGCGTCGACAAATCAGCGAAAGTGCGACAGCTCCACCGGTGTTCGCGTGAGCCGAATGCCTTTATCCAGGGTCTACGAGTCCTCCGCGTAGACACGCCAGCGCAACCATCCCACCTTAGGGTTGCTCCCTCCCGGATCTCGCCCGATTCGATGGCTCAGAGTCGGAACCCTCCCTTCGAAGAGCACGCTCCTATGACTGCCCGACGTGGCGTGGATTCGTCCCCGTAGGCCTGAACAGTACGATCCAGCTCGCGTTTTACCCGACGGTTACTGATCCCTGCGTATAGTCGGTTTCAGGACAAGGGGAGACGACTATCCTCCCGATCCTACCTGTCGCAAGTTGTCGATTTCCTTTGGATTGGATATTAGAATATCTAATGATTGGTTATGTTCATCACATGGTCTCTCAATGGATTGTCTGTCCGCCGTCAACTACCAATGCTGAACCGGTGATGAACGACGCCTCTTTGCTTGCGAGGAAGAGCACAGGGTAAGCTATTTCTTCTGGAGTAGCAAATCTGTCGAACAGGACCCTCGAAAGTATTTCCTTCCTTAGCTCATGAGGATTTTTGTGCGATTGAATTGTTCGTTCCATCCTAGGCGTCAGCGTTGGCCCTGCGCAGACGCAGTTCACACGGATTCCATGTTTTGCATAGTCAAACGCCATTTGACGCGTCAGAGCAATCACGCCTCCCTTCGAAGCGCAATACGCAGCGTCTCTGGGATTTGAAACAAAACCCAAGGTCGATGCATTGTTAACGATAGAACCATTTTTTTGTTTTAGCATCTCCTTGACAGCGTACTTTGAAACAAGAAACGTTCCTTTTAGATTTACTTCAATCAACCTGTTCCAGTCGTTTTCATCAAGTTCGTCAACTGAACCAAATATGTTAAAACCCGCATTGTTGAAAAGGATGGTGAGCTTTCCACACTCGATGAGACATTTCTCGACCATCCGCTTTGCATCCTCGCTCTTTGAAACATCACCTTTTACGAAGGCAGATTTTTTTCCCTCATTCTTT
>DAHVAI010000140.1 GCA_027314685.1 Nitrososphaerota archaeon
CGTACCTCGGATTGGACATCGAGGACCAGCAGGGTGATTTGGTCAGCGTTGAATACAGTCCAAACAGACCAGATTTCTCTAGCGAAGCGGGGATTGCTAGATCACTTGTCGGTATCCTGGGAATCGAAGTTGGAGATCCGAAGTACATCTTCCCACCTTCGAAATATTCAATCAGCGTCACCGGCGAAGAGATTACGCTCGTAAGGCCATACATCCACGGAATCTATGCAGAGTTTCCTGTCACAGATGAAACGATAAAGCAACTTATCGCAATGCAGGAAGATTTGCACAACGGAATCGGAAGGAGAAGGGTGAAGGTAGCAATTGGCATACACAATGCGCAAGTGATTTCAACTGAAATCAAATATTACGCAACAAAGGACAAGAATTTCTCATTCTCGCCTCTGGGTTCAGAAACAAAAATCCCAATAGAGAAGATAATTCAGGGCACTGAACAAGGCGTTGCCTACGGAAAACTTCTCGGGAACGCGTACGCCATACTCGAGGATTCGAATGGCAATGTTCTGTCGATGCCTCCGATTATCAATGGAAACCTGACCACACTTGAGCCTGGACAGTCAAGACTCTTCATCGATGTTACCGGCACTGACGAGCGAGTTGTGGACACAACTTCGGCGATAATCGCTTCCATGCTTAGCGATTCTGGAGGTCGTGTCTTTTCGGTCGAGATAAAGAGGAAGCAAGGTAGCATGGTTACTCCAGAAATGAGGCCGAAATCGATGAGGTTTGACCTTAGTTTGACAAACTCTATTCTAGGTTACGATTTTACTCAAAAGCAAGCAGAGTCCTACTTGGCGAAGAGTCGCATTGGAATGTACTCAAATGGAAATGCGATAATCCCAAGATACAGGTATGACATTATCCATCCAATAGATCTCGCGGAGGAAGTTATTCTTGGCTTTGGAGTACAGCACGTCACGCCGTCGAGCCTAAAGTCTGATCTCGTCGGTTCTTTTTCAAAACGACGGAAAATGTTGGATCTTGCAATTGAAGCCATGGTTGGGCTCGGGTTCACGGAAATGTGGAATCTTTCACTTACAAGCTCGCGTTTGACCTCGCAGAATTCGCTGAAGGTCGAAGATGCTAAATCGCAAAATTATGAGTATCTCCGGGATTCCTTGTCCTGGACTTTACTAGACGCTCTCGGAAACTCTTCCCATCAGGAGTACCCACAAAAGATATTCGAACAGGCGCCGGTTTACAAGTATTCAACAGATAATGTGTCACAAGTCTTGGAAGACGAGCACTTGTCTGGCATTATGACGAGCTCTGACACATCCTACAGCGCTATCCGCTCTAACGTCGACGCTTTGCTTAGATTGATAAAGCGGGATGTGGCGGTCAGTTTCAAGTCCATTTCAGCAGACATGGGACCGTTCGCAGGTGGTAGATCTGTGGCGATTTCCATCTCAAGTGAACAAGGCATGTTTGACGTAGGAATCTGCGGTGAAATCCATCCTGCAGTCCTCGAAAAATATGGACTGAAGGTGCCTTCTGCGGGCTTTGAAATCAATCTAGAGCCTTTGGTAAAAGAATAAACAGCGGACCGATAGACTTTTTCCTACCAGGAAGGATTCACGCGCAATAGACAACTCGTTTCGACGGCTCTGTCTGATCAGTGAAGAACGGGGTTTACCCAGAAACGAAACAGATTGCATACGCGATCCTTCTTTGGCGCCCCGGATAAGAGCTCGTGAAAGGAAAAGTAACTCGATTACCGTACCGGTGATCCCGTAGCGTCAGAGCCGGGGCACAAATTCCTACTTTGACAGGGATTTCAACGCGTATCGTGTCAGGATTCTGAATCGTTCACTAGCGGTTAGAATTATTCCGGCATAGACTGAAATCGAAATGATTCCTATGACTAGTATCATAAGTGCTTGATAAATTTCGTCACCTGATACAGGGATGAGTCTGTTAGAAAGATAGAGGATGAATGAATACCCTATTGCTCCTAATAATAATGCCGATGCTGTTCTTGCGGGAACTGACAGTTTGGTGATTTGCCTTACATACTTGAGCTTCAATGCTACAGCGACACCCCACATTCCTAGTGCAGAGACAGACCAAAGAATTCCTATCAAAATAGTACCTGAGTAACCGAAAATCGTAAACGACGAAGATCGCAAAAAGAAAGAGACAGCTGCGACACTGCTGAGGTAAAGAACTGAAAGTGTGATATTGATCTTTGCGATCAGAAAGAGTTTACTCTTTAGGTATGTCGAGAAATCTGTTGCGTTCGTGGCGTCGGTCGTGTCGATTGCAGTGATTACGTTATCAAAAGTTTGGCTCAACGCGTTGAAGGCAGATGCAATTGTGAGAATCAGAAGTATGGGTATTGCGGCGGTATAAGCTGCCTTGAACAAGTGAAGCAAGCGGTAAGAAAGAACAACTTCTCCGAGCACCATGGGTATGATGAATAGGTATTGAAGCTCTAGCACCTCATTAGTTGATTTCTTCGGATCCACTCCAGCTAGGATTCCAGCGTAGAGACCGTATGCAATCCATCCCGAATATGTTATTATAGTTCCATAGGTGAACGCGACTCCATAGTACGCTAAGGGTAGAGTAGAGGCTGTCAGCACGGCGACGATTAAAAAATCTAAATTCGTCACTAACGGCGTAAGCTGATTTAGAAGCGCGAGCCAGCCCGTCTTTACCATCTTGGAAAGAGTAGAAAGTGAAATCTTGTCACTGTACTCTTTCGGCGTCATTACAAGCGTTGCAATGATCTGAACTATCTGGGCGCCCATGATTGCCAAGATGGCACCGGTTAGAGAGAGATGAAATACTACAACCAAGACTCCACCAAGGGCCACCTTCGAGACTTCGTAGATGCCAAAGCCAAAGCTCGCTTTCTCCGGGACAGAACCCCAAAGTATTGATTCAAGAACTCCAGAAAAGATGTAGAGCGGCACCTGTGGCGCAGCTAGCAGAAAGAAGCGTAGCGACGAACCGGAGACAGATCCTGCAACGCCGTATGAGACAAGTACGTAAACTGCCGAGACTATGACGGAAAAGACGGCGCA
>DAHVAI010000146.1 GCA_027314685.1 Nitrososphaerota archaeon
TCACTTGCAAGTCTGGCCGCCAATGAACATTACAAATCGAAAGAACAGCTGGTTCACGATTTTGCAAGAATCCTCAGACAAGTGCTGCGACAGCTACCAAAGTTGGGATTCGGCACGGTCCAAATCAACGAGCCATCTCTCGTTTATCGCTACGGGGAATCTGGTATTACAAGCGGGAAAGAGTTGCGTATTTTCCAGTCTGCGTTCGAAGAATATCTGTGTAGGCTGCCGCTCGAAGTGTACTTGCACACGTATTTTGGAGATTCATCAAAGATATTGAAGGACTTGTTGGCACTGGATGGCGTGACTGCGATAGGCGTTGACTTCACGCAGACATCTCTAAGATCGCTCGAAAAGGAGCGTTTCAAAGAAAAAGCACTCGCATGTGGTTGCATAGATGGAAGAAATTCTCTGATCGAATCCCCGGGATGGATTGCTGATTTCTGCATTGAGGCCGTGAAAAGACTAAAACCCGAAGGGTTGGTCGTGCTACCTAGCTCAGAACTGAAGTATTTGCCTAGAATATACGCAGACCAAAAGATCGCGTCGATCGGAAAGGCCTGCAAGATTCTCGAATCGAAGTTGAATTGAAAATGGCAAAGGAAGAAGTCATCTTTCCCACCCAAGAAATAGGCAGCATCGCAAAACCCGGCTGGAGAGTTAAGGGTGTAACCGTAGATGGTCGAATTACGTCGAAAGAAGTCGAAGAGGCCTCATTTTGGGGGAAACGTTTGGGAGTACAAAATCACGATGAATTGGTTTCACTGCTCACACGAATGACTAGCTCTGATATACCCCCAAGTGATGAGGACAAGAACACGATACGAAACTTCTCTGTCTTGTACGTTCTGGCATTGTTTGAAAGAGCCAAGCTAGACCGTGTATACTCTGGCGAGCAGTGGAGAGTAGAGATGTACGAACATCTCGTCAGAAACATCGAAGGTTTCAGACTTCTTGGTTCAGTCCACTCTTTTGATTACAAGTATTTCACAAAGGGGGCCATTACATCTCGGCCAAAGCTCACCAATCCAATACATCTGGAAGAATACAAATTTGTAAGAAGTCATACGAAACGCAAGGTGAAGCTTCCTATCACTGGTCCATACACCGTTGTGGATTGGTCGTTCAATGAATATTATGAGAACAAACTGAGGAGCAAGACAAAGGGTGTAGCCAAGATTGACCTGAGAAAGATGTACTTTGATGCGAGGAGAGAATTCATTCTTGACTTTGTGAAATATGCGCTCAGGCCCGAAGTCAAATTGCTGATCGAGAACGGAGTGAATTGTATTCAAATCGATGAACCCGCCATAACAACGAGACCAGATCCTGAGGAGATGGAGCTCTTTGTTGACGCCACCAACGAGTTGACGAAAGGGCTCTCAGCTTGCACATTCAGCCTTCACAACTGCTATAGCGACTACAAACTACTCGCCCACTATTCAACAAAGCTCAAAGACGTTAAACAACTTGCATTAGAGTTTGCAAACAGAGACTCGACGAATCTCGGTGATGATAGCCGGTCAAGGCCTGGTTACCTAGACCTCAAACACTTTGAAAATGAGGGTTATGAAGGAGATTTTGGTTTAGGAGTGACTCATGTTCATGACTATTCCGGTACTCCGGGCAATGGCGCAGTGCAGGAAGGTCGAAATATTATGGAATCTCCGAAGCTCGTGAGAGACAGAATTCTCTATGCCTCAAAATTACTCAGAGACCCCAGTAGAATATCTGTAAACCCCGATTGCGGTTTGAGGACAAGGAGCTGGGAGATCACCCAGAAGAAGCTTGAAGTAATGAAGGAGGGAACTGAACTCGCGCGAGAAGAGCTTAGCTAGGAAGATACCTTCGACGACAGTGATTGGCAGCTATCCTATACTTGTCCAAGAGGAGTTGTTGAAACAATACGAAGAATTCCCTGATGAAATTGACGATCCGGTAAAGACAAGTATTGAGCTAGCTGTCCGGGATTTCGTAAG
>DAHVAI010000147.1 GCA_027314685.1 Nitrososphaerota archaeon
CGACCAGCCACCAAGCATCTTTCGGAATTATCACCCACGCTGATTGTCGGATCGCGTCCAAGGCATCGTCGCTGTAACCTCTGGTGCTGATGAAGAGCCCTAATCGCTGATCACTTGGAAGTCGAGATAAGGAACCCGCGAATTTGTCGATATCTGGGGAACCTGCCTTCTTCGAGTAATGCTTTAGTTGACCATGCACTTTCACTTCCTTTCCCTTACCAGAATAGGCAATTGATCCTGAATCATCTATTCTGATGCGAGCCCAAAAATCTCTCCCGCCATCCCGACTTTCGGTTGGACTAAGTTGAAAATCCCGTATCCACGGCATGCTCCGAGTGGTAAGTATGTTATTGACAAGTTCAACTGAAGCGTGTTGCGATAGGCCTAGAATCAGTTGGTGGAGATGACGCGGGAGTTGAAGAAATGCTACTCTCTCCGCCTCTTTGATCGTTGACCACTCTGGAATCGGAGTGACAAGAATAGCCTCCTCATACGGATCGCATCTGACCAAGAATTGGGATCGACCCGAAGACTCCGGACTTCCGATAAGCACAGGACGCCGAAGATCTCTTTTCCAAACCCTCCACAGTGTCTGAGCTTCTGCCTTGCCACCTCGAAAGTGCTTTCCTAGAAGTCGTATGACATCCTTCTTTGGGAGCTGGACCCCGAGCCTAGTTGCTGCCAAGAGTTTGCCGTAATCATCGTCCTGCGAAACTCTTGCAAGGAGTGTTGCTAGTACAGCGAGATGGGCCTCGACATTAGGTGAACTCAAGGATTCGTTTTGTTGCACGCTGAATCCTCTTGATGTCGTTGACCACCCTCTCTTCTTGTTTTAGTTCCCGGATCTGGTCCTCAGAAAGAGACGCCAATCCGCGCGCGACCGCGGCAAGTTTCTTCAACACCGGTATGCTCAATCTTATGTCCGTATCGATGAGTTCCTCATAGGCCTCTTGAACCGTCATGTTCTTGTCCTTGACGAACTTTCCCAGAACCTTCTCATTTGTGGCGACCTTCGCAAAATCTCTCAATCCCCCTCGGGTAGCGACCGTCCTTATTCTCGTAATTCCCTCCTTGTTAGGAGTAATCAGATCGTAGAATTGCTGTTTGGGTTCGGGCGATTTAAAGAATCGTTCGCGCACAATCTTGGGTGCATCGGCAAAGTAAGAGAACTTCTCAGGATCTGAGATCTTCTTCACTCTGGAGAATTCGACGTACATCTTGAAGTCCTCGATTCTCCCCTCAACCTCGCTTTCGGAGATCCCGAGCTTGTTCGCGATTTCCTCAGCGCTCATTTTGTTCACCGTTCTGAGGTAGTAAGTATTAGCTGCGTCGTTGAACCTGCCCCACTTCTTCTTTCCGGTCTGCAGAATCGCCCTTTGAACCGCCAACACGGACTCCGGAGTGTCTTTGGGATAGACGTGAGCCTTGACTGCGGAGTAAGTTACGCCCTTCGGAGTTGCGACGTTTCTTCGTATCAGGTCACGAAGAACAGTAGTTCTCATGTTCCCTTCAATTACTCGGTACTTTCCCCCTCTCGATGGCACAACCCAGAGTGGCTCGATTACCCCGTCACCCCTAATTTGATCAAGGAGTTTGAAGTAGTCGTCATCTTCCATTATCACCTTCTCAAGTTCCGAGTCCGTAAGAGGTTCAGAGCCCCGAGATAATTTCAGATGGTAGAAACGAGGATTGTCAGGATCGAGTGTTAAACTGGCTACATCGACATTCCTTAGTTCAGTTTCCACCAACAGCGTCAAAACTGGAGGATCTTGGTATATATTGTTGATGCGGAATGTCTTACTCGGGTGCCAACGAGGGAACGCAGAGTATTTATCACAACGTCGTAGACAGGGTTTGTTGCCAAGTTCTATCCGAATGGCTCAACCCTTCGTCAAATGGGCGGGCGGAAAATCACAGCTGCTCAGCGAACTTGAGAAGTATTTCCCCCAGGAATACAACAGATACTTTGAACCTTTCCTAGGAGGGGGCGCAGTCTTTTTTCACCTAAAGCCTAAGCAAGCAATTCTCTCTGACGCTAATTTTGAACTGATCAACACTTACCGAGTGGTTGCCAACAAGACTAACGAGTTGATAAGAGAACTTCAGCAATATGAGCTCAAGCCTCTCACAGAAGGCCTCTATTACGAGATAAGGGACATGGATTTTGAAAGCCTGTCAAATGTCGAGAGGGCTGCCAGATTCATTTTCCTGAACAAGACTTGTTACAATGGACTTTACCGCGTAAACAAGGACGGAAAGTTCAACGTTCCTTTTGGCAAATATGACAAGATGCCGCATTTGTTTGAAGCGGC
>DAHVAI010000153.1 GCA_027314685.1 Nitrososphaerota archaeon
CTTACCATGGCCCTTTTCTATTTCCAAAACTTTTTGCACATAATTCAGTACGTTACCCGGCACCCGTTGATTTGAAATATTAACGGTGAGATTCCAAGTGAACTTTTGGGAACACATTCCAATATAAGTTCAAAATGGATAGGGGATATATTTTTTCCCACAGCCAATAAGGAATATTTCCACCCTTTGCCGGGTGGAGTAGGGGAATGAAACAAATAATTGAAAACAGAGTGATTGTCTTGTATCCGAACTGTGACTCCCAAGGAATTATGATCGAGAGAAAGAACTTCGATGGCCCTTGAAGTTGAGGGATATATGTCCAATTCTTCGAATTCAAATTGTTTTTCATTCCAGGCAACCTGATTGAATTCTTTATATTCTGTAGTTTTCCATGCCTGATCTTTATTTTCCCTTGTTTCTATAGAAGTTAGGAATACCCTACAACCTTCTGCTGTAAAAGTTTTACTGAGATTTTTTAGAACGCACCTGACAGAAATAATTTCCTTGGTGTTTCCTAAAGTTGGTATGACAATTAACGGAATATATGAAGTTGTTGAACTACATTGGAGGTCAGTATTCGTATCGATCGGAAAATCAAACTCGATTTTTGGTTTAAAGAGTATTTTCTTTGCAGGTTCCAAAAGTAACGAACTTAAAAAACCAACCAAACCGCCAGCTAATACGTCAGCAAAATGTATTAGCCAGCTTTGGGAATTTGCTGTCTGATCACTCACGTAGTTCCGTCCCCCAAAAAAGATACCGGTTTTTCAAACCCTTTCTCTGAAAAGGGGCTGTTCAGGGCCGATGTGGAGGAAACCTCTTGAACACTGTATTCAGTCTGTCTTTTCATTGATCACCGTGCTATCTCTGCGATCAGTTCGGCTGCTGCGCTGCTCAGCCTTGGACCTTCTTCCGTTGTGATGAGCTGGTCGGGGAACCAGCGTTCGTACCAAGCCCGTTTTTGTTTCCACTCTGCGGCATAGTCTGTGAGGTCCAACCGACCAAGATGCTCCCAATAGAATGTCTTTCCAGCCCATGTAATTGTAAAGTCAGGTAGCCTCAACGTTCCGTCACTAGCGAAAAGCTGTTGTTCGTACCGTTATGGCACGCCCCTTTCAAAAAGGATGTTTGCGATGATGACTTCCGACTTGGAGCGAAGCATGTCACCGCTGAGTGCTTCGTGAATCTTGCCCGCCTCATACCAGCCACGTCGGTCAGTGAGAGCCTCTTTCGCTACATGCAAGGCGAACAGGAAGGAGTTAATTTGAGGGGTCTGGGCATTCTCGCGCCGGCGCGCATCCAAGAGGCTCGTAATGTCTCGTTGTAAGAGCAACGTGCAATGGCGGCTTGCCCTGGTTAGAGCCGTATAAACCAGCTCGGCCGACACCGGGCGCTTTGTGCCTGAGGGAACAATGACGAAAGTGTGCGCGAATTCGCTCCCTTGTGCCTTGTGAATTGAAATTGCATAGGCAAGTTCTAGATTTTCTTCGACGCTCTCTGTCCGTTTGAATTGCTTGTCGTGTGGGACGTCCCGACCATAGCCAACAGTGATACCTGGCTTTCGAGTAAACTGAACGGCAAAGCGCCGTAGCCGAGGACCGTAGCCGGTTTTCACTGTGAGCCAAAGTTTCTTGCCTTCGAAAGGAAAGGCTTGAACGGTGCCGATTTCGCCATTGAAGACTTCAAACTTTAACTTTTTTCGCGTCGCGGCTTCGTAGGCCCAGATAGGGTCTGATTTTGGCCGATTGCGAATTTGAATGACCTTATCCGACAGAGTGATACCATCGACCGTTCCTATCCTGTCAATGATGGACTTCGAAATCCTGTCCTGGCACACTTCATTGAGCGCCTCTACCCCATGCAACTCGCCGCGATGCGGCGTGAGAATTTGAAATGCCATTGGGTCAGTACTAAGGGCGTCACGCCAGATCTCGTAAGGTTTCCGCTTGCCGAGCCCGGCACCATTTGTCATCTGCAATTCTATAGCTGAAATCAGAATCTCAGCGAGATCTTCAGGTTTATCCCAATAGATCACATCTAGGTCACGGTCTATAAATCCCCC
>DAHVAI010000156.1 GCA_027314685.1 Nitrososphaerota archaeon
ATTACCAAAGGATAATCTTTGGTCGGAAGCAGGAAGGCAAGAGACCTGTGCCCGCGATCAAATGGTCCCTCGACCTTCTTTGTTGCAAAGTACTGCAAGATGCTGATTGCCTCGACGGACATGCAGGCGCCTATCATTGAAACATCTAGCTTCACTGCCTTGCCTGATCTTATCGCTGAAACGACACCTGCAAGGACTCCGTACGCAGCAAACAAGCCGGTCAAGAGGTCAGCAAAGTGAGGACCTCTCAGTTCTGGGCTTTCAAGACCTGTAATCAGAGACATCAAACCGCTCGTTGCCTGAGCGATCGTGTCGTATCCGGGCTTTTGGGAGCTAGGTCCGAAACAGTTTGCAGAGCAGTACACAATTTTTGAGTTTGCTTTGACAATGTCATCAAACCCTATTCCGAGGTTATCCATCGTTCCGGGTCTCAAGTTCTCGACAATAACGTCGGATTTGCTCGCAAGCCTCAGGAAAATCTCGCGCCCTTTTTGACTGGAAATGTCCAGGCAAATGCTCTTCTTGTTTCGGTTGTGCGAAACAAACGACAGGTTTAACTCGCTGCTTCGGCTTTCACCATGACGCCAGGGGTCTCCCGTCTTGGGGCGTTCCACTTTGATGACCTCGGCTCCGAGATCACCGAGTAGCATGGTTGCAAACGGAACGGATGCAAACCCTCCCACTTCCAACACGCGAATGCCTGTTAGCAACATTTGAGATCAACTTCATATGCGGGACGAACCAGAATCATGTTCCAATTTGACACGCTCTTTCAGTCTTGAAGTGTGTTATTTGAGCTGATCTGCCTTCTGATGCGAATTATTTGATCTGGGGCTTGAATGTTTTGCCCGAACATCTCCATCAATCATTAAAATGGGCTAGAGCTCGGCAAGTTGCAGAATCTTTGATGGAATCAAGAGACGTCGAGAACCTTAGGAGCGCAGCACGCGCGTGGCTTCGAGACAACGTTCCACCTCAGATCAGGGGCCTTGCGAAGAACAACTGGCTCTTGGGAACGCGCGAGATAGATTCTCACAACATCGGAATGCTCAGGCTATGGCAGAAGAAGGTTTACGAGGCGAAGCTACTTGGAAGAGGGTGGCCAAGAGAGTATGGTGGCTGGGGCGGTTCCTCGTTGGAAGATCTTGTGGTATTCGAAGAGTTTACTAAAGAATCGATTCCATGGGGTGGACTCGGTCTTGGGATTCCGGTTGTGGGGCCGAGCATTCTTGGCTACGGCACAGAGGAACAAAAGAAAAAATATGTAAAGAGAATGCTGACTGCCGGGGATCTCTGGTCTCAGGGATTTTCAGAGCCCTGCGCGGGAAGCGATCTTGCAAGCATTTCAACCTCGGCTGTAGACAGGGGCGATCATTTCGAGATTACAGGACAAAAGATCTGGAGCAGCTATGCACACCTTGCAGACCACAGCATACTTCTTGCAAGAACTGGAGAGGACAGATACAAAGGGCTGACGATGTTTATAATTGATCCGTTCCCCCGCGAAGGAATCACCATACGTCCTATCATGGAAATCACCGGAAGAGGGGAATTCAATGCCGTATTCTTTGACAAGGCAAAGGTGAGCAAGTCAGACATTATAGGTAATGTCGGCGACGGCTGGAAGGTCGCGATGGGTGTTTTGAACAACGAGAGGCTCTACACGCCGTTCCAGTCGATTTCAATCTCAGAGAAGGCGCTTGGAACGCTTAGGCAGAAGAAAGTTCCCGTGGACGATCTTTCAATAGAAGTCGCCGCGCTGAGAATGTTCTATCTCAGGCTTTTTGCGAAAATCGCTAGAGGAAAGATTGTGGGCGCCGAGTCCTCTGTGTTGAAGATAGTTTCGTCAGAACTGCTCCAAAGGATATACGAGTACGCGGTCAACTCACTCTCGGCGGAAGAACTGGCTACGGAGAACTGGTTTCAAATTTACCTTGCATCTCTTGCGATGACGATCGGCGGAGGTACTTCAGAGATTCTAAGAAACGTAGTTGGCGAGAGAATGCTAGATCTGCCCAAGTAATAGTTTTCGATTTGCCAATGCAAGAAATTGGGGAAGTGTAAATCGAGGGGTCTTGATTTATCCTTGCATGGCCAGTCTAACAATTAAATGGGCTAGTCGCCTGATAGGGTATGTGATTATTCTCATTCTATTTGGTATTGTAATGTATCTTCGGGAAGATGCCCTGCTATCAGGTCCTGACATTACTACTGTTTCTGCCTGCGGTGGGAATACTGCGATGATGGTGTGTATTCTTGATTATCAAGGCGTCATGCAAGGTCTGCTCGTTTATGGCGCACTCTTTGCAGGGATCGGTGCTTCGATTCTTTCATTTCGACGCCTGCAAGGACGAAAGAACAGATTGTCAGTTTCTACGAAGAGCGATAGCATTCATGCAAAAAGTTGAGAGATGCGTTGTTAGAAACGAAATGGGCTGGACGTGCGGTGGGATTCGGTGCGTTCCTTCTCTTGCTGGGATTTGTTCTCTACATTAGGCAGGGTTGGTATGCTGCAGACTGGTCTGAGTTCATCGGCCGAATATGCCTTTGCAGTGGCGCTTTATTCCCCTTAGACTTTGGCGAGTCAAACCTTCACACTGTAACCTTTGGAATGTTCTTCTATGGTTTGATTTACTTTGCAGTCGGAGTTTCGATTCTCGCCGT
>DAHVAI010000157.1 GCA_027314685.1 Nitrososphaerota archaeon
ATTACAGGTTTTCAACCGTCGGTGATTTCTTTGACTTGCAAGGATTGCGATGAGCGCAGTTCTCGGGGCTCCTTATTAAAATTCCTCACAATCCAGAGTATTACAGCTGACATGGGTGTTAGGAAAAATAGCGCCATAAAAGCAAACGGCATTTGGTCGCTGTATCAAAGCCTCTAATTATATATAATGACATGACCGTTTATATATTGTAATTATATGTGATTAACCATTGTTGGACATTAATTATATGTAATTATCTTTATATCCCATCAACATTTAGGTATCGCCAAGAAACATTTTGATCAGACAATCCATTCGGACGATCATCGCAATCGTTGTGTTACTAATTGCTGAATGCATTGGTGGTTCGCTTGTTGTTGAGCGACTTGCGGGTTTTCAGACGTTGTATGCAAATCTTGCCGTTTTCGTTCTATCCTTTCTGATAATCACCGAAATCTATGTCCTTGTAGTAAGGTCAGGCGAAAAGAGGGAAGAAAGTTCTTTTCCGTACATTGAAAGCTGAACGGCGAGCTGGCAATGTTCTGGTAATGCACGATTATTCTAGCATGTATCATCGGGCCGAATTGAACATTAAGAATTATTGCGCTAATCTAGATAAGAGCTTGTGTATAACGAATGTCTTTGCGAGAATCGTGATCTCGCTAGATTTATTACCTTGAGATCTTTACCCAGGGTTTGGTTTACTATGCAACTTTCTGAGCCTAAATTTATGAAAAAGTCCTTGGCAAGTTCTGCTTTCATCGTCGTTGCAGTTATCACGATACTCTTCATTTCATCCTTCGCACTATTGACGACATCAGCTGCAAGTGTGTCTCATCGAACAGTGATGGGCTACAATGCAGCTACTTCAGGGTCCTACAATTGGAGTGGTTATGTGGTAACGGGGGGCATCAACTCCGTGTCTGGTGCGCTAGGTTCTTGGACCGTGCCCACTGTCACATGCGCTTCTGGAGAAAACTCTTACTCTTCATTTTGGGTTGGGATAGATGGTTTCCAGAGCGGCAGCAATACTGTTGAGCAGATTGGAACAGACTCCGACTGCGCCAGTGGCATTCCAACATACTACTCTTGGTACTCATTTTACCCATATTCTTCATCAATCGTACTCACAAGCGTTCACCCGGGAGATGTGATAGTTGCTTCAGTTTACTATCTACCAAAAACCTCACTATTCGCGGTTGTCCTAAAGGATATGACGACAGGCAAACTTTACGGTGCCGAGGGAGCAGTTCCTGGAGCACTAAGGAACTCTGCCGACTTTATCACAGAAGCGCCGTACGTGTGCTCTACGACTGGTTGCACCCTTGCCCCGCTTTCCAACTTTGGGACGGTTGGATTCGGTCAGTCCAACACCAATATCAAGTACACAGGCAGTTTGGTTCTTAACGACATTTTTGGACCTATTGGATCATTTCCCAGCGCTCAGTCAATTCAGATGGTAAGCCAGAGTAATACAAACCTAGTAAAGGCGCAACCATCGGCCATCCTTAATGGGAACAGCTTCACTGTTACCTGGATGAACGCTGGCCCCTGATAGAGCCTTTTGAACCAGGATGGAGAGATTCTTTCCAGAGTCTCTTACTTCCATCCTACTTTACCTTCGGAAAGCTCTCGGGCATTGCCAATGTTCTCAAACGTATAGCCAGAGAAATTCTTGCGTTTTAACCACGGGCTAGCGAGGGATCAACCTTGGTCTGAGCGAGCTATTGCATTTAGAGAGTTGGGTTGCTTGACTGCGTTCCACAGTGACCAAACGAACATTGCCTCGTAGACTAGAAAAAGAATAACGAAGCAAGTTTCCCAGGATGTCCAGATGTCGATTCTTCCTATGAGTGGTATCCAGTAGTACGTCGTGTTAAGATTGATGTAATCGGTTAACAAGCTGAATTGTTCGTCAACCACCACGAGAGAAATGAGAAATGCTGGCTGCGACAGAATTACGAGAACAAAACTCCAGAATTTCAATTCATGAACATCAAACAGATTCTTGAGTTATCGCTTATAAATGAAAACACAATTTCCAATTATGATAATCATTCGGCCACGTTTTACTCTTCATGGTTTCTCGTGACTCCACATCGCCTTAATTTCAGGTTGCTGGACTGATGAGCAAGAAGATATCACATCCTAAGAGATTTGACAATAATACTCAAATTCGAGAATCGTCAGAGTACCAGTTTGTTCTGCAAGAACATCGCTTCAAGAAAGTGATACCTCTCATCGACGAGCACAAAGCTAGAACCGTGGCATCAGGACAATTCACGAATGAAGAGGCCTGTTGGCATTCACTTTTTCAACTACCAAGGCTTTTACTGCTTTTGCGCCCATGATAATTCTATACTTGTACTAGAATGAATAATAGCGGCGGAAGCGAAACTCTTTCGATAAATTTTGAACGACTACTCCGAAATTCGCTTTTTCCTTTGTCGCAATTCTAGACAAATTCTTACAGATCTATGCTATTGGCTTGGCATGCTCATGATAGTAGTCAAGAAACCAGGATTAACAGAATCCATACGACGGTTGTAGTACTATGAAGAAGGAAAAGAATCTGCCGCCTCAGTCAAAACGGGAGCTGCAAAAAAAGGTCAACGAGTCAAAGGCAGAAGCTAATAGAAAACTCGACGCATACCAGATGTACATGGGATGCGCCCTAATCGCATCTGCAATTTTTGGTACTTACTTGCTTGCTACGGATAAATCTCTCTGGATTCAGGCAGTTTCGCATGCCTATGGTCTGATAGGGATATGTGTCATAGACGTAATACTGGGACTAGTCAATCTATTCGCTTCAACTAGGAAGGTGATGCTTCCTTCTTATGGATGGGCGTTCCTGACGATCCTGCTACAACTTGGCGATATTGCGACTGCCCCACAGTACAAGATGACATTCGAGTATTTTGCTTCGTACCTTTTCCTGAAATGGGCGTATGATGCAATACTACTGGTCCAGTTCGTAATAATTACAGTTGGACTCTACGCTAGGAGGTACCAGAAGCTTCTGGTCAAAAAGAAGCAGCTTACGTTTTTTGATATGGGGCTAAGGAAGGGCAGGAGGGATTTCTTGCAAATCATGGGTACAATTAGCGCCCTCTTTGCGATTGCAGGAGTTCTAGGAGTCTTGGAGGTGTTCTCAAGCACATCGAACTCTACCACACCTCCGAACAGCGGAGGAACCAGCACTACGCAGACTTCAAACTTGCCAGCAGGAGCCATCGCTAACGTGAACGACCTTCAGGTCAACGTCCCCATGTACTTCCAGTATCCTTCGGGTTATCCTAACATTCTGTTGAAGAAATCAGATGGTTCGCTAATTGCCGAGAGTTTACTGTGCACGCACACGTGCTGCGAGGTCAGTTATGATCAGAGTACGTCTGATCTCTACTGCCCCTGTCATGGTTCGGTGTTTAGCCAAGACGGAACAGTGGTTCGTGGTCCTGCCTACCTCCCACTCCCTTCTATACAGCTCAATGTGGATGCTAACGGGAATGTCTTTCCTGTGAAGGTGGTGGGATCAAGCCCGTGCGGAGCAGGTTAGCTTAATTGAACTCCTCATTACGTATCGATTATGGCAATGATGCTCCACTTTCAGAGTTTGGGAGAAGTGTAAATTGCCTAACCTGGTTCTACGCCTATACACACGGTGCTCTTGAGAGTACCTTACACCTGTTAAAGACAAACCAAGCAATGAAACATAGAGTCGTTTGCAAGTCCTCTAATTCTACATCTGTACTACAAGATTCATGCGACAAAACGGACAAAGGAGTCCTAAACTCTAGAAACCAACGTAACACATGGAGCAGCTTCTTTCTTTGAGTATATCGAGCCAAATATTCAATTTGGCAGTCAGCGTCGTTGATAAATTCGGCTACGCAGGGATTTTTGCCCTAATGGTGTTGGAGAGCGCGACTCTTCCAATACCCAGCGAGGTCGTCTTGCCGCTGGCAGGATACTTGGTCTTTCTGGGGCAGATGAATTTCTGGGTCGCGGTGGTCGTAGCTTCTGTTGGAAGCGTGATCGGTACTACTATAGATTACTTTATCGGGTACTATCTGGGAAGAGCTGCGATTCTGCGTTACGGCAAATACGCGAGGATCAACGAAAGTCATCTGATAACGTCAGAAAAGTGGTTCAATAAATTCGGCGGGGAAGTAACTGTGCTTCTGGCAAGGTTTGTTCCGCTGATACGAACCCTCGTGGCCTTCCCTGCAGGAATAGCTGAAATGAAGTTTTGGAAATTTCTCGCGTTCTCAGCTATAGGCATTTTCGTATGGGACTTCGCATTGGTTTACGTTGGTTTCGTTGGAGGGCAGAATAGTTCGAAGATCATGTCCACTCTTTCGAGCGCATTTTCTGTAATTGATGTCATAGTGATTGTCGCAATCATTTTGCTGATCGCATTCCTTGTAAGGAGACTTACTACCAGAAAAGTTCCACAGCAGCAACCAACCGGTCCGGTCTGACGCATTTCGAAAAAGGACCGGTTCGTGATAGAC
>DAHVAI010000158.1 GCA_027314685.1 Nitrososphaerota archaeon
CTGTTCGTTGAGATCGAATTCTCAACAGGTTACAACGCCAAGTCGATCCAAAAGAAACTTGATAGAGCGTGGTCGCAAGATGCCGTGCCTGTCCTGGTTTTCAATAACAAGTCGACCGCAGAGTCATGCTATGAGAAATACGGAATATACGCGCTTTTTCTCATATTCGATGAAGACAATGTAAACTACTTGAAAGGCGTTGGAACCATGCCACTGAGATCGCAGGCGGTGCTTGACGGGGTGCTATACAGTCTTCACACCTCATACAAGTTCAGGGAGTCAGGATGAGCAGAACCTGGTGGGCGGTCGTTGTAAATGGGCATATGAGTCATTTGGAATTAACTGGAAGTGGCGAGAATCAAGAATTTACCTCAGACATAGATGCCCATCCAGATTGGTGTGCAAGAAATGACGAATTTGGCGGAGACTGTGTAAAAAGTGATTGCCTGAGTGACCACTGGCATTTTCATCTCATGGTTACCTGGCAGGGTGATTTCTGTGCTGACTCAGCAGCTTGTAACTACTCTCACCAATTTCTGAAACAATGTTACTCTCTAATTCATACAGTCGCCAAGACAGGCAATGCCAGTGTATGGATCGACCAATCACTTTTGACAAGGTCTCTCGCCTATACGGGGATTTTCACATTCCGTTCGATGGTGCTTTTGTTATTGTCATCCTTTCTATATTGATAAATACCCGATTTCGAATGCGACCGCATATAAACGAGAGTTGCTTTATGTATGATGTCGAGGGACAAATGGGGGACTATATTAGTGACTTGATTTGGTCACCTATGTTATGGTTGATCTGTGGATTACCCCTTTTTCATCATGTGGTTATTCAGCGAGCTCTTGTACAGCTTCGATCAAGGGGTGGCTCTGGGGGATGAGTATTGATGGAAAGATAGAACGGCCTTCCTTCATAGATCTGTTTGCAGGTTGTGGTGGAATTTCGCTTGGTCTGATGAAAGCCGGTTGGCATGGTGTTTTGGCAGTAGAAAAGAGTGAAGATGCGTTCGCCACGCTGAAGCACAATCTGTTGAATCCCGTTTCTTCAATACTTCCAAGCTTTGATTGGCCAGTCTGGCTTGCTCAAAAGCCAATGTCCGTTAATTCCTTCATAAGACAGCATGCTAGTGATATCAAAACAAAGCTGTGAGGTCAAATAGACCTCGTTGCGGGTGGTCCACCCTGTCAGGGATTCTCCTTTGCGGGCAAGAGAGAACCAAATGATCCACGCAACAGCTCTTGGCTGTCGTACTTTAAGGTTGTAGACTTGATAGAACCAACGTTGGTAATGCTTGAAAATGTAGAGGGCATTGCAGTGGAGCATGGCAGAAGTAGGAGGGAAGTCGATAACTCCAAACCGGGAAGACCTAGGGAAGCATTTTCCACTCGCATAGCTCGGGCTCTACAAAAGCGCAACTACATCGTATATTCTCAACTAATACGCGCAGTAGAATTTGGAGTTCCTCAAAGGCGCCCTCGTTACTTTATGATAGGTATTAAGGATGATCTGGCGAGTCATCAACCGGACCCGTTCTTGAAACTGAAACAAAGATGCCAGTCATTCCTCACAAGAAAGGGCCTCGACCCCAACAGGCACATAACTGTCGGAGAAGCTATATCCGACCTGTTGAAATCAAATGGATCGTATATAGATGCGGAGTTCCCCCGATTCTTAAAGGGTGTTTCCTCGACTCCAAGAACAGATTATCAGAGACTTATGACAAATCACGGGGAGAACGAGCATATTCCTGATAGCCATCGCTTCGCAAATCATACTCTCGATATCATTGATAGATTCTCTCGAATGTTGCTGGAATGCCCTAAAGGTGTGAGTCTGAACGAAAAGACTCTCTCCGGATTCGGAACAAAGAAGCATGCATTCACTATATCAGACGCCGAAAAGCCAGCTCATACTCTCACCACCCTTCCCGATGATATGCTACACTATTCTGAACCTAGAATACTGACAGTTAGAGAATATGCAAGGCTCCAGTCCTTTCCTGATAGTTTTATCTTTAAAGGTAGGTACACAACCGGTGGCAAGAGAAGAAAGAAAGAAACCCCACGCTATACACAGATTGGCAATGCTGTACCTCCTCTCTTGTCTGAGGCCCTAGGTGGCGTGCTGATGGATTTTGTGTCACATTGTCATCCAGTCAACAGAGAGTCTCTCCTTTCAAACAAAATGGTTGGACCCATGACCCAAAAAAAGTAGATTTCACAGCACTGATTGGCTGAGCTCTCAATTCGGGCTACTTGGCTCACAAGGCTTTTATTCGTCCTTTCTATCTTCATCTTTGCAGTCGGAAGCTGAGCAGGGTGCTGAGTGAGAAGGATGACTATGGAGTGCAGCGAGTGCAATATGGCCACGTTTCGTGAACTATAACGGCTCACGTTTACACGATACTGTAATGAGTGATTCAGTCGTCATTGGTATCCCGTCCACAGTTTCTTGATACTTCGACGGTCGATGAAATGAGGAAAGTACCGATCAGATTGCTGACACTTTTAGAACGTGGTCAAGGCAGATGCACATCTAGACTGCCACATTGTATTGAAACCGACCTGACCGTTGTGGGACCGCTATCTTGTTTGAAAACATTGTGGTTTCTGACCCACTGTGCTCGTGTAATGACACTGCGATCGTCAGAGCCTGGAAGTGTGGTTTGAATGGATTATCAGCAGTGGAATGATACCCTTGCTGAGTATTTTTTCAACGAATCACATGCATACGAAGAAGTGTTGCTTTACGTAAATGATGAATTGATAAACAGGTTGGGCCGTGAAAGCGGTTCAAACCTATTAGATTTCATAGAAGCGATCAAGGAAGGCCCTGCAGGTGCACCAGGTACCCAAGTCTGTGAGAAGGCTTACGCTATTTATGATAATTGGCGCAAATCTGGTAGAAAGCTGCCTCCTTATCTGGCGTATTTGTCGTTCTTTGTACTTGTTGCCGCAACTGAAGATGAGGAATTTGTCTCCTACGCATACTATCCTAAGTTCCGGAAATTCCTCGGTGAGCCAGATCCTTCAACAACTGCAGGGTTCCAAAGAATGGCTTTACTGTGGGAAGATCTGGAGCGGTGGAGCAGGGAAGACAAGCACGAGGAGTTGGGGCGATTTGTTTCTCGTATTCGAGGAAATTGGCGGCATGTCGGCATCCCTTCCTTTCAGACACTCAGTTCTATCGACGAGATCAGAAAGTTGCCAAGACTATTCTGGGAGGCAGGATTGGATCCTGTGGACCCCCCTGCACCAGAGGTCATGACGGAGCTCCTCTACAAGTTCGGCAGCGATGTGTTTAGGATGAGGACACTGAAAATGCTGTATGGTGACTCCGAAGGAGCAACTATTTTCAAGGTAGCCCTTACAAACCTAGCCTTGGAGCAACTCGAAAGATGGGATGGCACATACACTCAAGAAGAAAGAGTTCTACCTGGAAGCCCTCAAAGAGTTCAGGCAGGGCTTAGAATATGCCTTAACGTGGATTTCTTTTCTGGTATAGCACAGAGTTTTGTGAGATTCAAGTCTCGGAGGGCAATACCTGAGGAAGGATTGCATCTCGTCCAGCGTTCGACTGGCAAGAGGTACTTTTGCATGGGGGCGACCAACGGGTGGTCAACATACATAGGGTCGGAAGAGTCAAGACGAAGCGAAAAACTAAATGGTAGCAGCTTGGACTGGATGGAAGGAGAATTTTTTGACGATGAAACGGGAGAATGGCGGGTGGCTCTTAAGGGAGCATCCACTCGTGCCTTCAAGGCAGGTCTTGACAATCTCAAGGACTGGGTGGAGGTCCAAAGGCTTGAGAGGGCGCAGGAGTACTTGGTAGCGAGTGTAGGAATTGAACTAGATGAAGTGAAGAAGTGGGGTTCAGCGTCTTGTGATTACTTCAAGGAGGTACGATGCTCCGGGTTGCCAGACGGCTGGAAGTTGTTCAAATGTGTGAACATACGGGCGTCATGTCCAAGTATCGGCCTGTTAACGATATCCTTTCAGGCAAGACTCTCTCTGACGGGTGGTATAAGGTCGGGTCGTCGAAATACTTATTTTGATTTCGCAAGGCCGAAAATAGCCGTTGAGAATGCTTCGGGCACTGAAATAGTTAAGGTCAACGGTGTAACGCTACAACCACAGGGACGCGTAGGGGAATGGGAGCTGCCAGAAGCACTGCCTGCTGGCGTGCCAATTCGAATTGATGCTTTTAGTGGGGAAGAATGCTTCGGCAGTAGGATCGTACAATTGGAGGCTTTTGATTTGTTACCTGATTTCACTCGCACACCTTACTTGAATTCGTCAGGTGATATAATTCAAGCCTCAGATATTGGTCCCAAGGCAAGGGGGGCAGTTGTATTTGGGCTAGAGCCAAAGGTGACAGAAAGGTCTTCTCACGACCTGCCTTTCTACCTCTCAGACAGGATAGTGTTCATAGGCAAAACACCGGGCCAAATATTTGATTGGCCATCTGAAGAAATTCCAATCAACTGGTTCCCTGTATGGGCAGTCGCACGTTTGAGCAGGAAGAAATGGCAAGCACATTACTGCGGCATGTCTGTTGAGGGTCCCAACGTCAATCCAACAGAAATCTGGTCATATGGAAAAAGGTCAGTGAAGAGATGGAAAGAGGCAGTCTTCATAAATAGGAAGATCACCCAAGAACCAGGACTCAGAATCGTTAAAGAGTTGTGGCGCAGCTACAAGGAGTGTGCGGCACGTGTCTGAAGAGCTGGTCTTCGCGATGAGTACTAAGGGTGAACTGAGAGTTGAGGAGTTTTACGATATATTGAACTCAGTTTTTGTAGGGGGCCTCGACGAGGAAGAGAGCGTTGGAGTAGATTTGCGACGTGAAGTAATTCGCATTCTAGACAGTCTCGGCTACTGCGAGTTTGACTTCAAATCGCGGAGGGTATTCATGTGTCCCCCGGGCCTAGTAAGGCTGCCAGGCGCTGGTGTGCCAAAAGCTTTGCTCGTTGGAGCAAGGATTCCCAAGACCATTCATACCTTGAAGGAGGCGGTAAAGGCAGAAGACGGCAAAGCACTATTCCTCAGCCTTCCCTTGAGACCACTGGGTGTGAAGATCCCTCCTATGATTTGCATCGAGGCCGATTGCAAAGAGACTTTACAAAGGATATCCGAAGCATGCAGAATCAGATGTGACGTAGACTGGTCCGCAGCGTGGCAACTCTGTAGTCTGTCGGACTCAATTGATGACATCAAAGGGAAATTAAACTTCATTGTTAGAAGTTGGTCTGCTCAACCATTGAAGGTGTTCGATTTGGAAAAGCTAAGGTTTGTCACAGCCAAGGAAGAAACTGAAAACTGTCTTACAGATATAATAGATCAGATCACCAGCCAACACCACTACTGGTTTTGGAGCAACGCAGAAGCTTCAGGAATAGGGGGTGATTGGGGCAGGTATTTAGCGCTGGCAGAACATGGTAGGCGAGTGCTATTGTATGATCGCCGCCGTCTACAACTTGCCATTCCGGTCTTTGTGCCCTTACCATCTCTACTGGCAAGAGCAGCAGTATTATGCACCGGGACACCGCCAGCGATCGTAAGAACTGGAGACGAAATGATATTTGACATACCCGCAGAATATCCTCTCAGCGTATATTCTGGAGTAACTCCAGATGTGGCAAATCTTATGGCAAGCAAGCTGAAACAAGACGTCAGCTATTATGAACTTGAATCAATTTCTGAAGGCGATGGTAAATGATCGACCCAATAGGTGCATTCTACGATCTCAAGCAAGATGTGATAAGGTACGTTAGAACCGCCTTCGGCACGCGCTTTCCCACTATCGAATCGGAGCGCGCGGGGAGGCTAGATGCAAATGGTATACTGTCGCAGGAACCATGGCTCGAGCCTTTACCTGTTTATGTTTCCAGCAATAAGAAAATTGACGATCTCTCGGAGCCAGATTTACCATCGATAGGCGGAGAAGGGGTAAACCTCTTTAAAGGACTCGTCAAGTGTGGGCTCTTCGGGGATGGCTATCCTCTTTACCAGCACCAACTTGAGATGCTGCAGAGCTCTTTGAAGGGGGAGAATTGCGTCATTACGGCGGGTACTGGATCTGGAAAAACCGAAGCTTTCCTCCTTCCACTTTTTGCTCAAATTGCGAGAGAGATCCCTAGCTGGACTAAACCGAATGGACATCCTGACCATGTCAACGACTGGTGGAAGGACGAGGACTGGCAGCGAAGTTGTAGGCAAGAAGGCATAAGTTCTCGCGTATCGCAGAGAGCATTCGAGAATAGGCCGGCAGCAGTCCGTGGCTTGATCGTGTATCCCATGAATGCTCTGGTGGAAGATCAACTCACTAGGCTTCGTAAATCTCTCGATTCAGAGGAAGTGAGGGACTGGCTTTCTCAGTTTGCTTCAGGAAACAAGATTTACTTGGGGCGTTACAACGGCTCGACTCCAGTGCCAGGGCATGAACTGCAGAAAGCTAACAAGTCTGGTGAGCGCCCTGCAAATCAAGGCAAGATAGATCAGCTCATCGCGGCTCTTAAGGAAGTCGAGCTGAGTAGTGAAAGGGCCATTAGATATGCATCAGATCCCAACAACCCTGCTCCGGACAAGGATGAGGCCAGATACTTCTTTCCAACACTCGACGGTGCAGAAATGCGTAGCAGGTGGGACATGCAGGATACCCCTCCTGACATACTCATAACTAACTTCTCGATGCTTAGTATAATGTTGATGCGAGAGGCAGATTCCGGCATTTTCGAAAAGACTAGAAATTGGCTAGAGTGTCTAGACTTGCCGGAAGTCGAGAGGGCATCAGAGCGAAAGAATAGGATATTCCACCTGATCGTGGATGAACTGCACTTGTACCGGGGGACATCTGGTGCCGAAGTCGCATACTTAATACGTCTACTCCTACTACGACTCGGTCTCTCTCCGAAACATCCACAACTCAGAATCCTGGCGTCTAGTGCTTCGCTCGAAGCTGGAGATCCGGACAGTGATGCATTCTTGGAGGATTTCTTCGGGACTAAGTTACACATAATCGAAGGAAAGCAAGAGGTGATTCCTCAAGGTGCCCTTGATGAGGGTCCTATCTCGATGGGACCATACATTTACATTGCTCAGAACTCTAAAAGACTTCCAGAAAAAAGGGACGAAGTGATCAGTGAGGCTTGCAGGATGATCACAGGCGCCTCTTCATCAGATCCTTCGGACTTCTTTAAGCGAGTAGACACCCCTCGGATTCGAGAGGTCGTGCAAAAGGCATTCGTGCACGATGGCAAAATGAATGCTATTTCTTATAGTACCTTCACCGAGAGGGTATTTGGTTCAAACTCGGCAGAGTGTAGAGAAGCATCTCATGGTTGGTTGGTTGCCAGAGGGCTCTTTGACGTTTACAAGATTGACACCAAACTCTCTTCCTTTAGAGTTCATTATTTTTTTAAGAATATCGACGGGTTATGGGCATCAACTGGCAGATTCGCGCAGCCTGAGGATGGCAGGCCCGTTGGCGAACTGTACACAAGTCCGAAGATCATATCGAATGGGGTGGTTCCGAAGAAAGAGATCGCTCGATTGCACTCCCAAGGGAATGAATTGTGGGACGAACTGGTAAAAAAGGGATTCGTCGACAGTTGGGGCGTAGTTACAGGTAACCCCATCTTGCTAAACTCCCTCGATGCCATTTCGCTAGATGCTAAGTTCTCGGAGCACAGGGAAGCAGTAATAGATACCATCAAAGCAGCGCGTGCAAACCGTCATAGGGTCCTTGAATTGCTATACTGTGATCAATGCGGGACTGTCTTCTATGGGGGGGACCGCAGCAAGCTAGGAAACGCAGACATCGAAATGCTACTCTATACGCAAGACATCGAAGGACTTCCAGAGAGGCAAGCAGCAAGGTTTGTAGAGAGGCGTTTGTACGAAGAATATGCAGTTTTCTGGCCTCAGGGGGACCAAGACTATGGGGCGCCTGGAAAGTGGAAAGCGGCCAAGGCAGATTCAAAACATCTGGCCAGCTGGATAAAAGCAAGTCTGGATTCATTTACTGGACACGTTGTGATTGGACATGATGCAGGGGGTGAAAACACTGCCCAATGGGTCAAGGGTTATCTATATTCCCTGAATCTCGACGGTCGCGATGCTGGGCAGTACAATGCACTCCCCGGGGTATGCCCTGCTTGCAAGGCGGATTATTCGAGGAGGAAAGGAAGGACTTCTCCGGTTAGGGGGTTCCGCACAGGCTTTTTCAAGATGACTCAGGTTCTTGCAAAGGACCTATTTTACCGAATTTCTGACAAGTTCGATGCGGAGAACAAGCTCGTAATATTCTCCGATAGTCGACAGGATGCCGCTGAGATTTCAAACGGCGTGGAAAGAAATCATTTTCAGGACTTGGTCCGCGAGATCGTTTACGACGAGCTACTTCTAGAGGGCTTTGGAGAGCCGGAGTTGCTGGACGCTATAATCTCTGGTAGTGAATCTGGGCAATTTGCAAGGAGATACTTATCATCCCACAAAGCTGCAATGGCCGAATTGAAGAGAACTGTGACCATGGCGAATAGAGCCGATGACTCACTGTTCCAGGATTTCATAGATAGCGCTCGTCGCAAGATAGCGGAAATTCAGGAAAGGGACCGCACCAAATGCGTTCCTGTATCCTCATTGTTGCCTGATATCCCAGATTGCGGTCCGATCGTGAAGAGACTCTTGGAGCTCGGGGTAAATCCCGGTGGTTGCGAGCTTAATCTTCAGACTTTCAACTGGGCAGGTAACGAGCACTTCTGGACGGAGGTTTTTGATTTCCGGAAGATGGGCTGGAATTACACTATTCCACTGGTCGACATAGAGCCCATTAGAAGTGAAATTAGGAAACACATCGAGGACGCCATCGCACGCCTACTCTTCAGCAGGCTATATTTCTCCTTCGAGTCCTCTGGGTTAGGCTGGGCAACATTGCCAAACGACAATAATGGGCTCGATAGGTTTGCGAGTCCTTTGAACTTGCAAGTATTCAGGGAAGCGTTTGATTCTACGATTAGAATACTAGGTGATTTGTATAGACACAATGCGGCAGATTACGACATTCGTCCCTTCTACTCATCTTCAGATTTCACAAAGAGAATTAAGAGCTACATCCAGACCGTGGCCTCGAGGCACAGAATCCCGGAGATAGGACTCCTCGAGTCCATCTATGCGGCATTGAATGCCGCCGGCCATGCAAACGCTATCCTAAATATTAGCCATCTGAGTGTGAAGATAGCCACAGCTGACGATCCCGTCTGGGAATGCGAGCGGTGTAGAAGACCCCATTTGCACGCCTCAGCAGGTATTTGCACCAATTGCGAATATAGCCTACCTCCAGAACCAAACAAGAGGTGCGGGGACCTCTGGCTCAATAATTACTTATCTTGGGCAACATCCCAAGGCAGGCCACCAATACGTCTTCACTGCGAAGAGCTAACAGCACAAACCGACAACCAGTTGGAGAGGCAAAGGAAGTTCCGGGGTTTTGTCGTCTCAGGGGATGGTGGAAGAAGCACCATAAATGAGGTGGAGACTATAGATGTTCTGAGCGTGACAACAACTATGGAAGTGGGAGTGGACATAGGCAGTTTACAGGCAGTCATGCTTGCCAACATGCCTCCACAGCGCTTCAATTATCAGCAGAGAGTGGGACGAGCTGGCAGGCGAAAGCATGCTTATGCAACCGCCTTGACACTCTGCCGGGATAGGAGTCATGACAAGTATTATTTCAACAACCCCGAAAAGATAACCAGCGAACCTCCACCTGTCCCTTTTCTTGCAATGAAGCAACCGCGAATTGTCAAACGATTGCTTGCAAAGGAATGTTTAAGGAGGGCATTCATTTCTTCAGGAGTGAGCTGGGAGGATTTCCCAGACGTTACGGATGTCCACGGTGAGTTTGGTTGCGCCGTAGATCCGCAGGGAAAGGGTGGATGGGACCAGAATAGGGACAAGATCGTTTCTTGGCTGAAGTCAAACAAACCCATCGAGCGGCAAGTATTAGAGGCATTAACCGGGCAAAACGATGGAAGCCTAATCTCTTGGCTAGAGAACGAGCTGCCCGCAGAGATAGATGGAGTCGTTGATAATCAAGAAATCACTGGTGATGGTCTTGCTGAAAGGCTAGCGGAGGGTGCTATACTCCCGATGTATGGCATGCCATCGAGGACTCGTCTCCTATATCATCACCTGAGAGGAAACAAGGAGTATACTATAGACAGAGATCTGGAGGTGTCGATATCCGATTTTGCACCTGGTGCCAAGAAGATCAAAGACAAGGCAATCCTGCAATCGATCGGTTTCACAGCCCCGCTATCCTACAGACGAGTGTGGGTTCCACTTTCGAACAACCCGCTACCATACAGGAGGTGGATGCAAAGATGCAAAGTCTGTGGATTCACTGCCACCAACCAATCCCCTGTAGGAACAGACAGGTGTGGCAATTGCGATATCCCAGCAGATAGTAGGAGTCTATTCTCGGAGTTTCAAATAGTTACACCTCTGGCATACAGAACAGATCTGACAAAGGGAGATGATGCATCAGAAGATGCAGATGTGTGGTTTAGCACTCCTTCATCACTCGTCGAGTCATCCTCCTCATTGCCACCTTCTATTCTTCCTGAAACAAACTGTTCGCTATCGATAACTGACGAGGGAAGGGTGTGGAGAGTCAATGACAATAGGGGGCGTCAGTTTCAGGGCAGCATTATCCGGACACCACCTCCGCCAGAAGCTGGAACAAGTCAAGGACTCTATAGGTTAGACCACCAATGGATCGCGCGCGAGTTCCAGATTAATCCTCAAACAACCGAGTCCATTTCACTCGCTGCTGGCAAGAACACTGAGATACTAAGGATTAGACCTGATACCGTGCCGCGCGGTCTTACTCTTGACTTCGTCGGGAGGGACGGCAATCTCAACGGTGCAGTTAGGGCAGGAATAATCTCAGCAGGGCACTTCTTGCAGAGAATAATCGCCGATAGGCTCGATATAGATCCGGATGAAATTGAAATTGCCAGCTTGGTTAGAAGGCAACTTGAGCCCTACAAGTGGATATCTGAAATAGTGCTTTCAGATGCCTTGCCAAATGGTGCTGGTTTCGTCCGGTGGGCCTCTGACCGTTTTCTGTCAATCTTGAAGGAGGCCTGCGATCCTACCGATGCTTCCTCCTATGCTGGTTTCGTACAAACACCGACTCACGCAGGAAGATGTGACTCATCTTGTTATGACTGTCTTAAGACCTACAGGAATATGTCTTCACATGGCTTACTCGATTGGAGACTTGCAGTTGGCTATATCAGGGTCTTAAGGGATGCAGAATATACCATGGGGCTAGATGGGAATTTCCAGCAGCCTGAAATGGTTGACTGGCTTGATACGGCCAAAAAGGCCAGAGACGATTTCGTCCAAAGCTTCAGCGGCTATTCTTCTCTCCAACTGGGAGAACTCCCTGCAATCGTCGCCGGGAACAAGACTTACTTGCTGGTTCACCCTTTCTGGGATTCACAGAGTCCAACTGGCATATTCGCCCAAGCCATCGCTGAGTCGCCCAACGGGACAATTGATGGTACGTTGAATACATTTGATCTAGTCAGGCGACCAGGTTGGTATCGCTTGAATCTCTCTCGTTGAGGAGAACTTGTTATGTTGAGACCTATGGCTAGAATTTCTCCAAGTAGGGCATATTCTCTGGACAAGTGCGCCCTTAGAGAGGTGCTGCTCTCCAACAGGGTGGCCCCCCTACTCCCTACCAGTCCAACCGCAAGGTTGGGTTCGGTAATTCACGGTATCCTCGAAGAAGCCGCCAAAGGGAGCATAAATGATAGACAGACATTCGAGGAAGTCTGGGAGAAGCACCTGAAGAGAGTCGAGTCACAGATTTCACGCTCGCTCGTAGAGGCACACCTCGTGCCGCTTATGGATTCCGCGAGAGATTATGAGGTTAAGAAACTGCAGGCATGGAGATTGATTCGTTTAGACTTCGTTGACAGACACCCGGTTAAAACGATCAATACCCACGTTGGCTCCGAGGTATGGTTGCAATCGCATGATGCCAAAGTAGCTGGGAGAGTAGACCTTCTGGTGAAGAACGGTGGATATTGTGAATTGATTGATTACAAAACGGGAGTGATGGTAGACGGGTCTGGCTGTATCAGAAAGGAATACCAACTTCAGATGAAACTTTATGCCGCGCTGTACCATGAAAGTGAGGGCAAATGGCCAAGCAAGCTAACTATCATTGGTATAGATCAGAAGAGACTTGAAATCTCCTTCGAGGCTAGCGATTGCGAACGGCTACTAGAGGGTTTTACCGCTAAACTTGCAATATTGAACAGGAGGATACTGGAAAATGCAAAGGAACTAGACTTGTCCACTCCAAATCCAGAAACATGTAAATACTGCTCGTATCGCCCCACTTGCTCCAATTACTGGAATCAAAGGACCGATTCCGGAGATTGGCCGAATGACGTTAGAGGAACCGTGATGGAAGAGACAGTGTCCGGCATTGGGCTGATAAGACTCGTGATAGAGGACAATTGTAGACAGCATATAGTTAGAGGGCTTTCGTCTCGCCATTCACTGCCTACTTCTGGTCTACGGAAGTTACTCGTTTGCAACCTAAGTAAGGAAAAATCATCCGGCCAACTCGTGGAAAATCAGATGACGACCTGCTTTCCAGTCGACTAATAGGTGTTTACATGCTCGCGGCTCTAAGAAGTTGGGACCATCGGTTGCAGATATTGTCTGCAACTTCGTTTCTTGTCAATGCGGAAGAACAAGCCCAGAAACGACCAAGATCGATGAATTCCATTTTGCATCTGATATCGACTCCTATGGGTGTAGGCTCCCTAGCTGCGGTCCCGTTATTAACTAGTAAATCGTCGGTACAAGGTGTGCTATGAATCCCAGTGAAGAACGACGGGCCATGCGAATTCCAGTCAAGAGAATCGAGAATTTCAGAAGCAACCTCCTTGATTGGTACAATCAGTTTGGACGCGTATTTCCATGGCGCGATTCAAGCAGGACTCCTTACGAGATATGTATGGCGGAGATTCTACTTCAGCGCACAAAGGCAGAAGCGGTTTCGCGCTATTACGAGGGATTCATAGAGGCCTTCCCTTCCTGGTCGAGATTGGCAGCCACCGATGACCAAACGTTACAATGTCACCTTGAACCACTCGGTCTTTGGAGAAGGAAAAGCCATGCCCTTCTTTCGCTGGCAAGATATATCGTGTCTTCTCGAATGGCGTTGGTCGACGACAGGGAGGCACTAGAGTCTCTCCCAGGTGTCGGGCAATATATCGCAAACGCCATCTTGCTCATATGCTTTGGTAAGGCAGAACCATTACTCGACGTCAACATGGCAAGGTTGCTGGAGCGTTATTTCGGGAAGAAAACAAGAGCCGACTTAAGGTACGACCATTATTTGCAGGCGCTGGCCAGAAATGTGGTTAACTCTCCTAAAGCAGTCGCGCTCAATTGGTCAATACTTGATTTTTCTTCTTTGGTTTGCAAGGCACGCAATCCCAGATGCAAAACGTGCCCGATTCGAAATGATTGCGAGTATTACATGTCTATTCGCTGAAGTGTATATGAATGGATAACGAGAGAGATGTGAATACCGGCATCGCCCCTGATGAAATCGATCTCGCGGTTGACCATGTGTATGAAGGTGGGCAGACGCCCAAAGCAGGAGCAGGCAACGATCCGATCAGCAAACTACTGGGCTGTGGAAATCAGGGTGGCTTTAGATATCGAGGTTCGGTCAATGAATTCAAGATTCAGTTTATAGTCTTGATAAGTAGCTTGGCAGAAATTGATTGGCCCGACAGTATCGACTTGGAAAGTGGGATTTTGACTTATTATGGCGATAACCGGAATCCAGGCTCTCAAATACTCGAAACCAAGCGAAAGGGAAATACCATACTGGAGTGGGTGTTCAATTCTTTGCACGCGAATACCAGGGAACTAATACCTCCCATTTTCGTATTCACAAAGGTGGGACGTGGTAGAGATTATTGCTTTCGTGGAATGGCAGTGCCAGGGGCCGAAGGCGTCCCGCAAACCGAAGATCTTGTCGCGGTCTGGAAGACCAAGAACGATATGCGATTTCAGAATTATCGAGCGATCTTTACAATTTTGGATATTTCGCGAGTGCCACGAAAGTGGATTGATGATATGAAGATCGGAGCCCCAACTCGTTCTGCACCACTGCCATGGATCAATTGGATTCGAACTGGGAGATACCAGGCCCTAAAATCCGTCTGGACTACACAAATACGCAGCCGAGGACAGCAGTTGCCATCTGATGCCAATGGTAAAGCGATGATTGAGTTGATCTATAAAACGTTCAAGGAGCAACCTCATCGTTTTGAGCATTGCTCGTCCGCAATATTCAGGCTTTCAGACCGAAATGTGTTGCGTATTGACGTGACTAGACCGACGAAAGACGGAGGTCGTGATGCGGTTGGTGAATATGTTATTGGGCAGGCATCAAACAGGATCAAAATCCGTTTCGCTCTTGAAGCTAAACTTTACAATAGTAACAAGAGCGTTGGAGTCAAGGAGGTTGCGAGATTGGTTTCCAGACTTCGTCAAAGGGAGTTCGGGGTCCTTGTGACCACATCTTTCGTTGCCACTCAGGCATATCAGGAGATCCTTGAGGACAGGCACCCTATTATCATCATCAGCGCCAAGGACATCGTTGATATCCTTGTTAGAAATGGCTACCAGAGTGAGGATCAGCTAAGGCAATGGCTATCTATGTTTTGAATGACAGAGATTTACCGGTCATGTGATTACCATCCTGCACATGATGTAGGGCATAGTTTTACAACGGAATGGCTGGCATATGTGTTTGCCAGGGACATGAGGAGGCAGCACGCAATTGACCGCCTCCTCAAGGCAACTGAGGGCAGAGACCTGTCCAACCTCGTTCTGAGGTCGGACAACGGCTCTCAGTTCTCTTCAAGTGAATTCATGGAGTCTGTGAAGGCACTGGGCATAAGGCAGGAATTCATCGCGAACAGCACACCTGAACAGCAGGGGCACATTGAATCGTTCCACAGCACTCTGAAGACCGAATACATCTGGCCGATGGAACTCGGCAGCTGCGGTGAGACCGCCGAATACATTCCACAAGTATTCTGTGATTACAACAATACCGGGCTCCATTCCGTAATAGGTTATACAACACCTGGAGATCTCTACATGAAATGGAAAAGACAGCTTGCGCCGGAGGTGGTTACATCAAATCTACAGAGCAGAAGGTGATTCTAAAAACAGGGTCCATTCCAGGCATACATAATATTTATCTTGAGACTGGTCATGACAACAGAACAAAGGGTGTAATTAGTGATTAATTCGGCCAGTAAGTATCCAGTGCTAGAAATGTTCAATCCAGAAAGCAAACTGAAATACATTATCCCGAAGTATCAGAGAGAATACAGTTGGGAAAGACAAAATTGGGATGAGCTGTTTTATGATTTGTTGGAAAATGATCGAGGGTACTTCCTTGGAACAATGGTATTGGTAAACATAAGGGTCGATTCGCTGCAGACCGATATGCTGGAAGTCATAGACGGCCAGCAAAGATTGATAACAATCTCTTTGTTGTATTGTGCTCTCTACGATAGGCTATCGGAATTGAGTAAAGATAGCTCAGTTATCGATGACGAATTCACAACCGAAAGAGTGAATCTCAAAAATAGGCTGATTGTGAAATCTCTGAACTCTGAAATGAAAGTAGAACCCTCAGTGACAAACCACAATCTAGAAGATTACAGGTTCTTG
>DAHVAI010000159.1 GCA_027314685.1 Nitrososphaerota archaeon
AGCAGATACGAAAGAAAAACCGCCTCATCCAGGCGTGAGCGGGAACAAGCGATTTCATTATTTGAGCAGCTTGCGGAGCTTTCGGAATTTCAGAAATTCAAAGCTGGGCTACTTCGGGAAACTTTATCCCGATTGTTTGACAGAGCAGATCCATCTTTAAGGGAGACCTATTTGCTAATGGGACTGGCTGGCAAAGCACTCTCAAAAATAAAGAGAACCCCTATGTCGCCTCCATGACGTACACATCTCTTTGAATCGTTTTTTTTCGAGATGATGGAACTCTAAAGGGATACGCCGCTTCAAAATTAGCTGATTCTGGCTTGAAGAGTCTATAATCCGAAGAATTCACAATCTGATCAAAATGAATTCTATGCTCTCGACCAGCGGCATCAACAATTGCGGGAGCGACGAATGCTACTCTGGTTCCCACATCAAGTAGGCTATGGAGCGATTTGAATGTTTCTCGATAAATGCGCGAGGTCTTTCCAATTGCAGCTGATCCCTCCTGACCTGAAGGATTGTTCGCGAAAATTGGAAGCAGTATGGGCTCAGTAGCTACGCCGTCAATTTTCGGTAGGTTATCTTTGCGCAACTTCGATGCGTCCCCATGTATCACAACTTGTCTTTGCTTAGGGCTGATTCTGGAGTTGCTTCTCAGCCAGTTCAAATTTGTGTTACACCTTTCTAATTTGGATGCTGAGATATCAACTCCACACACATCGTAGCCAAGTACGAGTGCTTCTTGCAGTATAGTGCCCAAACCGCAGAACGGATCGAGCAGACTACCGCGTTTCCTATTCATTGCCAAATTGACTAGAACCCTTGCCAAACGCAGACCGATAGTTATAGTGGGGTTCTGGTACGATCGGGAAAAGTCTCTCTTTTCAAATCCTTCATGGTCAGAAGTATCAATAGTGTATCCAAAGAGATTTTGATCTTGGATCAGATTGGCTGCAACAACAATATCAAACCCAGCACGACCCGAGGCAGGTCTCACAACCTTATCACGCAGCTCCTTCAGCTTTAGCTCTCGCGCATGGCTCGCATCGTCTGATGCAGCGCCTTTCTTAAAAGAGTCAGGGAGAATATATCGGGACTTTCCTAATGACTTGTCTTTCAAGAATGAACGCACCGACTCCCTGGTGTCCTCAAGCGACTCAGAAGGCGCGCCGTAGCTCGATATAGTCCAAGCGAATTTGTGGTCATCTGGCAAAGGGAGGTTTTCGAAGACATCCTCTACCGATGTACCGCACAATTTGACGATTTTGTAAGATCCTCCTAGTCTGCCAATCAAGGAAGTCGTGGTCTTCAAGTCGCACTCTATTAGAGCAGTCAGATCGTTATGCGCCAGAAGTTTGAAATCGACCTCACTAGATTGTTGTAAGCTTGCCAGTTCCAAAACCGAAAGCTGCCCGTAGACCAGAGTTGTAAGAAATTGACTCCTGTTGTCAGACAATTATCGCTTTATCCTCCGGATACCATTTCATGAGACATTGGTTAAATCTTCTGAGAATGGCAATTAATGCACATAAAACACATAAAGCCTGACGGGTAAGGTTATTTACCCGTTAAACGAAGTAGTTTCCTGAATTTTTTTGCACGGAAAAAACTATCGCATTACCAGTGGGATGCCCCTTACCAGCAAGGTCTTTGCCCCTGGAGCTCCTAACTCGAAAATTGCGAGATTTAGCACTGGACAGGCCAATCCTAATTACGATTATCTCTTGAAGCTCGTTAGTACTGAGAAGGTCCAAATTCGTCACAATGCTCTCGAGGCTGCCAGAGTTGCGGCTAACAAGAAACTCACTCCCATAGGTGAAGCAGCCTATTTCTTGCGAGTCAAAGTATACCCACACGTCATTCTTAGGGAGAACAAAATGATAGCTACAGCAGGTGCAGACAGGCTTCAAGAAGGAATGCGAAAAGCGTGGGGCAAGCCTACGGGCCTTGCCGCAAGAGTTACGCCTGGCTCTGTGATTCTGGAGTTAGAGATCGGCAAAGACAATCTAGCAACTGCAAAGAGTGCTATGAAGAGTGCTTCCAGCAAATTGCCCATGCCTACTGAAGTGATAGTGGAATCAATCTCAAAATCCCCAAAAACCGTGATTTAGACTTCCCACCATAGACTGAAATTTCCATCTGTCAAACGACGCCGCGTCACTATACATCTCGAAGGAAATTCAATAAAATGACAATACACATCGATAAGCCGGCCATTACAAGAATCCTCAATGAGACCCACGCAAAGCGCATAGTCTTCAATGCCCCCGAAGGCCTCCTTGCACAAACAAGAGAGCTCGCTCTCGAACTCGAATCCGAATATAATCTCCAAGCGATCATAATCTCCGACCCCACTTATGGCTCATGCGACACGGTCGATATCGACGCGCAACGAGTTGGTGCGGAAGTTGCTTTTCACGTTGGCCACAACGTAACTGTGAAGAAATTCGGAAAGCTAACTTATTCAATAAATGCCTTTGATGATATTTCATTCGACAAGGCAGTCCTTGATGCCGAGGAAAAGCTCAGAGCCAAAGGTCTTGGCTCCGTTGGAGTTGTGGCTTTTGCCCAGCACTATCAAGAAATTCAGAAAGTTTCAGAACAGTTCCAAAAAGATGGGTTCAAGACTTTCATTGGAAAAGGAATGGGTCAGCTTAACGATGGGCAGATCTTTGGTTGCGAGTTTTATCCAGCCTTCAACATAAGAGACAAAGTGGATGCGATGATACTCCTAGGTCAGAGCATGTTCCACGCAATCGGATTGTGTCTCTCAACTGCTCGCCCGACATTTATACTGGATCCATATCTCAACGAGGCAGTCGATGTGCAGAAGACCGCAGACGAACGACTCAAAAAGGCAGTTCTTTCCGTTTACAAAGCGAGGGATGCGAAGAAGATGGGCGTCATAATTGGCCTTAAGGAAGGTCAAATCATGGCTGATCAATCGATAAAAATCAAATCAAAACTGGAAAGATTCGGCAAACAGGTGCAATTAATAGCACTTCGTGAAATTACAGCAGACAGGATAAACTCGATGACGGAAATTGAAGCCTTCGTACAAACAGGTTGCCCTAGAATAAGTGTTGATGGCTACACTTTCTCGAAACCTGTCTTAAGCGTGCCGCAGACGGATGCACTAATAAACCTCCTATCCGGAAATGAGATCCAAATGGATCTTTTCCAACGGAGCAATTGGCTCTGACGTGATGTAGTTGAGTAAAACGAATCAGCGCGTAATTCCCGGCGATAAGCTTGCAACCATCGAGGAGTTTAGCTCAGGTCCTGGCACAACAGTCATTGGCGAATCATTGGTCTCTACCGTATCAGGAATCAAGGAAGCTGATATGTCAAACAGAATCATGAGCGTTAAGCCCTCGAGA
>DAHVAI010000170.1 GCA_027314685.1 Nitrososphaerota archaeon
AGTGCCACTCCAGTGATTGGCTTTCTCTTGTTCTCCGCGGCTCCATTCCACTTGCTGTAGATCCGATATGCGTCTTGTACCACGGCGGCTCCGAGATTGAGTAATTGAGCTGCTTGCTTCATCACGTCAATCGCCTTGGAAAGGTTGCGTCTCTTTGGGTCTCTGGATATGGTGAAGTTGTTTATCTGACGAAGGCGATGTAGCTCGTAGCTCTTGGGTAGGTTTCTTCCATGTGCGTCAACATTGCTGTAATCAATTGACGCGGGCAAATCCATATCATAAGCCATTGTAGTACTTGGGCTGTCTCGATCGCGCGATGACACATATTGATGGTCGTTCCCGCCAGAATATTCACTGTCGAGTTTTGGCATGTCACTCACTACACCACAGATGGGGCAAACTTGCTCACCATTTCTAGAATCATAAACGAGCGTCCCACGACAATACTTGCAGACCTGACTGTCGTTGCATAATGCAACTTCCAATTTACGAAGCATTAATCCATTGGGGGCAAAAGCTTGTTTAAACCATTTCGATGGTCTGTACGCTAAACAATTAGTGTGTCATTCGACAGTAAGAATTTACTATGTGATCACGCAGCCATATGTTAGGGCATATCGGGAGGTGCAGTATGCTAGACATAAGAATTCCTACCAACTGTCGTAATCTGTGATTTGAGGGCATCACTGATTCATGCACGCTTCAAACACACCGAAACTAGTGATCAGATGTGTTCTTCTGTATGCAGCTCTAAACCAATTCGTTATAACAGAGAGAAGTCAATATTCAGATGATTCATATGAAATACAGATCAAGAATGGAGATCATGGAAATGTTTCTGAGGTCAGCTATGAAAGGAGCTACTAAAACAAAGTTGATGTACGGCGCATACCTCTCTTATGCACAATTGAAGGACTATCTGGCTTTCGCATTGGAGAGAGGCTTGATGACCTTTGAAAACGACATTGACTTGTACCGCTTGACTCCAAAAGGGTTACATTTCCTTAACGTTTACGAAGAGGTAAGCGACTATATATCTCTTGATGGAAAGAAAGCTGAAGTTCTGTTAGCGGAATAGAAGCATCGAGAATTGCTCATTCTATCGGCATGGAATCTCATTCAAGAGGTTCCAAGCCGTTGTATTGTCTCAACGTTGCGCTCTAGATACCGTTTGCTTACTCTTTCTACAATTGTTTGTGAACAATCCTACAGCCAAATTAACACACAGTCAATAATACAACTTTGTAACTTGATGTGCTAGTAGAGATGCAATCACCTCGTCTGATAGATTCTTCAATCGCCTCGAAGATGATTCTTGAAAAAGCACCTGATAGGCTGAATGGCATACTAGCTGATGATCCTACGCCACTCTCTTTGACCTTGCTTGGAAAACCCCTGGTTGTTCGCAACATTGAGAAGATACTTTCAACGAACGAGAAAATTAATTCTTTCTATCTACCATCAGGCATGTCTGCCGTTGCAGAGACTATTGCGAATATTTTTCCAAATCTTGAAATCAAAGAGTACGAAGAGGGTAATCTGAATCCGGGCGATAATGCTCTGCGAATTTCGACTAATACGGTCATAACTAGAACTCCCTCTGGAGATTGGGAATACAATCAGATTAATTTTCCGTGGGATCTGACTTTAATCATGGCACGCGTTCTTGAGACGGAGGTCAAAACGCAAGATATCTCTATCGACGCAAACGTGGCAGAGTCTGCGATTTTCGAAGGAGCTTGCATTGTAGAACCAGGAGCTAGCATCGACAGTAACTGCAAGATAAAGGGTCCAGTGTACATAGGTCGGAATGCAAAGATTGGCATGAACAGCTTGGTACGCAACACGATGGTTGGAAAAGACTCCGTGATTGGATTCAGCTGCGAGGTTGCAAAGTCGTATATTGGTAATCATGTCACTATACCACACTTGGACGTAATTTTGGACAGTGTTGTTGGGCAAAATACCTGGATGGGGGCGTACGTGGGGACAACTAACATGATGCTAAATTACAAGAACGTAATGTACAAGCTAGATGGACAACTTGTTGATACTGGCCTGCAGCATTTTGGAGCAATCATAGGTCATGATTGTACCATCAGCGCCGGAACCATTATCCTCCCAGGTCGATACATGCCTCCAGGGACCTTCGCAGCCCCCAATTCGGTCTTTTCATCAGCCGAAAAAATTGAAAAAGCGGGAAATTGACGCAACAACTACACACTGTTGAACAAATATCGGGATTGAGACCAACCATTCCGACTCTTCTGATATCGTCGCTATTCTTGGGCTTGGGGAAACGAAGAAACCCTGCGCAGTTCACGGGTTGAGATGAATTCGTGTCCCCAAGACTGTCTCCAAAGAGAGTTATCCAGGAAGAACAAAGGTTCAAAGAATAGAGAGAAGGCCAAATTGTCTCTAGCAAAGGCATGGAGAAAGGTAACAAGACGACGTGACGATTTCACTCACAAACTTTCCTTCAAACTCGCAAGCGAAAACAGAGCAATAATCTTTGAAGATGTGAAAATTAATAGTATGGTAAAGAACCACAATCTGGCAGCGGCAATAACGGACTCAAGTTGGGGAAGGCTCCGCCAACTAACTGCCTAAAAAGGCAGAGAGGCGAAGTGGACGGGTAATGCTCGTCAACACAGGTGGAACATCGCAGAAATGCTCAAGGTGCGGAAGTGGTTCCAAAGTCTCTGTCCGAGAGAGTACATCGATGCAAGAAATGCGGCCTCACCTTGGATAGAGACGTCAACGCGGCAAGAAACATTCTGAAAGTGGGTCT
>DAHVAI010000124.1 GCA_027314685.1 Nitrososphaerota archaeon
CTAGCAATTGACCGTGATCACTCGTTAGTATAACTAGAGAATTGTCCAAAAGTCCCTTTTCTGCAAGACTGTTAAACAATTTTGGAAGTTTCTGTGCCACTTGTTCCACTTGGTTGTCATATCCACTAGTCCACATCTGGAGCTCCTCTTTTGAAATTGTGGATGTAGATCTTACAGCAAAACCTGCTTCTAGCAAGCGGTCGTTCTTGTAGTATGGATTATGAACTTCTAGTATGTTCAAAAAAAGGAAGAATGGCTCCTTGAACTTTGTTCGCTTTACGAAATTTGTCGCGTTTCTCAGACCCTTATTCACAGGCCATCTCCAAAAAACTCGCTCTATTCCAATGCCAATCGTGGTAAAAACCGTCGAAAAGAATAGCTTCGGATTCACTCTTAGCACATGAAGTAGTGGAGAAACAAGATCTCTTAGGTTTCTAGTACGAATGAACTTGGAAATCTTCCACTTTGATACAGGATCCATCTTGAATAACAGCTCGTGCCAAGGTACTTCCCAGTTCTTGAGCACATCAAAGCCATCAAAACCAAACGCGGTCGAGATGAAGTTATTAGCAGAGTAACCATAAGTTGAGTAACCCATTTTCTTTAGCCTAGTCATCAACGTCGAGTTGTCGTTGCGAATCCTAGCAAAATCAACCATCGTCTTCATGTCAGCCCTCTCATGACTCTCGTGTATTGACGGATATAGTCCTGTCAGCATAGACACGTGGGCAGGTAAAGTCCACGGAGCGGGAGTTACAGCATAGCCATAATCTACGAATCCCTCAAGCGTGCGTGCGAGAGGCGCTGCCCTGTCAAGCCTTAGTGTATCTACTACAATCAATACGACATTGGGTTGCTTTGCAGCCAGGATTTCTTCCCGAGCTGATTCGTTTCTTTCTGCCGCTTTCAAATTCCAAGCACTGACTCTAACTTCGAGTCCGTTCTTTCTTTGCACTTACTTCAAGGAGATTTTGGTTAAGGCCAGCAAACTTGACGCATTTTTCTACGAGACATTCGGTGTTTAGTCTAGAGTCTCCTTTGACTGATGACTCTTCAACTTCCTTCGTATCCAGTTTGTAGGTGACTTTACCTTCATCAGCGTAAACACAGATTCTCCTTCCCACTAGATCCGTCTCCATGCCATTCTCTGCTCTTCCATCCAGTTTTCGATTGTAGTTTGCCCATGACTCGGAAAAGACTTGGGGAGAATATAGACTAGAGTCTGTTTCTCGACCTTCAACAATGTCAATTATGAATTTCTGTATCGAAGTCAGGCTGATCTCTCCACTTCTTGATGACTGTGAGACCTTCGCGCCTAGGGGATATTTCACAAGAAGAGGTACCTGTACCAGCTCGTCATAGAGAAATACACCATGACCAATCCAGCCATGCTCCCCTAGCAATTGACCGTGATCACTCGTTAGTATAACTAGAGAATTGTCCAAAAGTCCCTTCTTTGCTAAAGACTTGAACAGGTTAGGAAGCTTTGCAGCAAGCAGCTTTACTTGCGACTGGTAGCCGTCGACCCATCTATCAAGATCAATCTTTGGTATCGTCGACGTCCGACGCACGCCTATTCCATCCGTCAGGTGATCGTCCTTAAAGTATGGCTCGTGAACTTCTAAGATGTTAAGAAAGAGGAAGAATGGTTCTTTGAATGTTGTTTGCTTTACAAACGAAAAAGCACTACCTAGTCCCTTGTACCGTGGCCATTTGTGAATAATTCTATCAATCGCTAGGCGAAACTCTGAAGCCATCCAAGAAAGCAAAAGCCCCGGTTGCTTTCTTCCAACCCTGGCAATCAGAGTCACAAAATCCCTCGCCCTTCTAGTTTCAACGAACTTGTTTAGTTTCTCGATGGATTGTTTGTCCATTTTGAAAAGAACTTTGTGCCACGAAACTTCCCAGTTCTTGAGCACATCAAAGCCATCGAAACCAAACGCGGTCGAGATGAAGTTGTTAGCAGAGTAACCATAGGTCGAGTAACCCATTTTCTTTAGCCTAGTCATTAAAGTCGTCTTGTCGTTACGCAAGCCCGCAAAATCGATAGCTGATTTCATATCCTCAGTTTCATGACTCTCGTGAATTGATGGATAGAGCCCTGTAAGTAGAGATACATGCGCAGGAATAGTCCAGGGTGCTGGCGTTATTGCCCGCCCATAATCAACCCAACCCTCAAGAGAATTGACTAAACTAGCAGCACTGTCTTTTCTAAGAGTGTCTATGACAATAACAATTACGTTAGGACGGCTAAGCGTAGCCAAGTCTCTTCAAATTCTCCACAACGCCCATGAACTCGGCCTGGTCATCCTCGCTTTCAGATACTTTTTTCTCGTATCGGTTGAAGATATTCTCGTTCCCTTTTACGTACACGGGGTTCTTTGGAATACCATTATCCTGCATATAACTCAGGATTTCTCGATCGCTTAACAGAAGCAGCGGAGTGATCCTGATCCAACCTTCTCCGCTAGGTGAGGCAAAAGATCTGGCTCTTCGACCCATCAGGTAATCATCTGAAACAAAGACTCCTTCATACCTGCCCGCCGCTGCGTGCTGATTTATGACAAACGCGTTCAAAAGATGGTTTGCGGCGTTATCATCCGATGAGACAAGAAATTGAAGTCCAGAGAAACCTATTCTGCTTAGCTCCTCCTTCTGATTTTGAGGCAGATCACTTACGTTAACAGTTTCTCCGTATTTCTTATCTCGCAAGCTATCATTTCCTACTGTCTTGACGTTAAAATTCCATTCACCTGATAGTTTCTGAACAAACTCCATAGTCTGATCATAGTGCATGAAATTGTCTACAAACAACACGTCGGGAAGTTTCTTTCCTTGTTCTTTACACACATCTCGCAAGATGTACATAGTAAGGGTGCTTTCTTTCGAGCCCGAGAAAAGTACGAGCGTCCTTTGTAACTGCTTCAGCGGATAGCTAGCAACAGTTCGAGCGATTTCAATCTTCGAATCTAGAGGAAGAGTCTCATCGTTGCGAGAAAGATTTGCCTCAGTTCCATTTAACACACCGATTACGTAGTCGACAAATTCCTGAGGATCAAATCCATAATGAGTTGCTGTGCTAACTAGTCTTGCGGCAGCACTTCCGGTTATTGTGATGTCATTGGTCAATTATATCAAATTCTCTCCAGAACTGATTTATTGTTAGCGTTAGAGATTGTATATCAGGTACCGATATAGGTTCAACACTTCTCTACGCTTTCAACGATTTCATTTGAAAAAATGATAGTTTGCATGTAATCCGATATCTACACACCTTTCACTTATAAGGTAAAATTGTAGTTGCGGTGCAAGGTCAAGTAAGGTCCAAAGATTCTTTCATCAAATTGTCAGACTTGAATTCGCAAAGAAACTAATTTGAGTGTAGGTTTCCTGGTCCGTCTAGGAACGAATTGAGACTAGGATGAACATACTCTTTGTGAACCACCTGAAACCCACAGCCGCAAGTTGCCTGAGGCAGCAGGGACTGGGTAAGCAACTTTCTGTTGCAGGGCACAGAGTTGAGTTCATGGTTCGGCGGCCTTTATCTATATCAGAAAGTGATCGCGTGAGCTCAGAGTTCCACGGGAAGGTTACTTACTGGGATGAACCGTTTGAACAGATGTTTCCTCAGAACTTGATGAAACTCGTTAGGAAATCCAGAGATTTTCAATTAATGCACGTAAACAAAGCCTATCCAATCACTTCCCTTATGCTGTCTGCTCCCAAATTTATCGGCGGAAAGAAAATTGTGATGGACTGGGAAGACTGGGATGGGATTGGAGGTTTCATCAGTCTTGCAAGGAAAAACATCGCCTCGCGCTTTGCGTTGGGTTTTTTTGAGGAGGTCGTTCCCAATGCGTGCGATTCTATAATTGCTGTAAGCAACATTCTGGTTGAGAGGGCCAGAAAGAAAGGTATACCGAGTGAACGTATCTCATACGTTCCAAACGGGTATGACGAAACCCTATTTGACCCTAAGCTTTCTGGAGCGAGTATAAGGTTAAAGTACGATCTCGGATCACGCCCTACGGTCATTTTCATCAGCGCTCTTCATTCCTATGAAGGCGAGAATTTCACAAAGATTTTTGACTCTATGAAACTCGTTGTCGAAAAAATTCCAGATGCGGTGCTAGAGATAGCGGGACAGGGTGAAATAGGCAAAATCTTCGAATACGTCAAGAAACTAGGAATCGAAAGAAATTTTGTTTATCTTGGATTTATTCCTCACTCCAAAATTGCCGAGGCGATTGCAAGTGCCGATGTTGCAGTTCACATACTTAGGGACACGATCTACTTTAGATCCTCCAGTCCAATGGTTGTTCCTGAATACATGGCTATGGGAAAGCCCGTCATCGCCTCTGACGTTGGTGAACTATCAGTCATGCTCAAGGATGATGCAGGCATACTGGTAAAAGATCAAACGCCTAGAGCATTTAGCGAGGCGATTGTTAGATTGTTGAACGATTCAAAGACTAGGCGAAAAGTTGGAATGGCCGCTCTCGAAAGGGCTTCGAGGATGTATTCGTACAGGATATTGGCTAGACAGGTCGAAGAAGCTTACCAAAGGGCGCTGGAATCAAGAAAGCATTGACCGGACAACGATAATCTGCAAGAGGAAGATACTGTTGAAGGACTTGCGAGTTTGTCTTGTTTCATACGAATTCCCTCCATATCAGGGCGGAGAAGGTTCGTACACAAGAGATCTCATGAATTCGCTCAAACGCCAGGGTGTTGGTGTGACTTTGGTATCGCCAGACTGGTCAAACCAATACCCGAAAGACCATGACAAATCAGTTGAATCAATCATACATGTAAATCCGATTATGTTGCCAGGCCTAAAGACAACGAGTTTCATGATCAGGGCAAATCGAAAAGTTAGAGAGTTGGTCAAAGATTTTGACATCGTCCATTATACGAACGACTATTGTGGATTTTCACTATCTCGTGCTCAGTTAGGTACCCCTGTATTTGCGACCATTCATCACACTCACGCATTGGAATTTGCCTCTACTGCCGAATTTGCAAAACAAAAGAAAGGATTTTTCAGCAGCTTACGTTACTCAATCTCGCAGAAAGCCCTGGCCAGGTTGGAGAGAAGTACGCTTGAAAAAGCAGACATTGTTGTAGCAGTTAGCGGCTTTACCGCAAAAAACGCAATAGACCTGTATCCCTCCCTTAAGGGGAGAATGCGCGTTGTCTTGAATTCAGTTGATGAAAGGAGATTTTCTCCCCAGGCAGACGGAAGCAGTTTTCGATCGAGGTTAGGACTAGGTCAAGAGCCAACCGTGCTATACGTAGGTCGTTTTGCTCGAAGCAAAGGGGTTGAATATTTGGTTGAAGCATTCCAAGCGGTGGTGAAGAAAATTCCTGATGCCAAGCTTGTGCTTGTAGGATCTGGAACAACTGAGACAGAAAAAAGCCTTGAAACTTTAGTTCATGATTTAGGGCTATCTTCTTCAATAATCCGAGCTGGCAAGGTGGGCGACGAAGATCTCCCACGCGTTTACGCATCCTCAGACGTGTTAGTCTTACCATCTTTGGTTGAAGGGTTCGGACTGGTCCTTCTTGAAGCAATGTCCGTAGGTAAACCCGTCATAAGCACATCTGTGGGCCCAACGCCTGAGTTAATCTCCGACTCTGAGGAGGGGATACTAGTTCCCAGAGGGGATTCAAACGCTCTTGCTACAGCCATTCTCACAGTTCTAGAAGACAAGTCGCTAGCAAAGAAGATGGGTGAGAAAGGGAGACAAAGAGTTCTAGAGAGTTTCACTTTTGAAAGATGGTCAGAGCAGATGACTCAATTGTATGAGAGCCAACTAATGAAGCGCTCATCGTGATTCCTCCAAGAGCACTAAACAAGTTAACAATTTGGTCTCAAAAATTCTAGTCTTCAATAGTTAAGATGCAGAACAGAAGAAGGAGCCGACAGACTGCATTGCCATGCCAGTCTATGACTCCCGTAATTTAGCCCCTCCTTTCTGTTCTGCAAATAGACCTCTAGCGATTCAAGGTACTTGAATTTTCAAACCGTTATCCGTGATATTTTTGCTCCGGTTTTTGCAAAATGGCTGTTGGAGCAAATTTAAGGCGCGCCTATATTTATAGTAGGTTTCCTATTTCAAAGACCCAACGCCTAGATCTTGTGATAAAACGGATAAACTACGTATATCTCACGATTTGATTGTCTGCCTCTTGCTCTAATGCATACCAGCGATGCCTCAAGCATGGAATCAAGAACTCAGAGCGAGCAACTGCAGAGGTTCTTGTCAGCCCTGTCAAACAAAGACTCTCTTCTGGTCTTTGAGCTAGCATCGCGAGGCGCCATTGCATCAAACACTGCATTTCAAATGATGAAGATTTCAAGGGCTAAATACCACAGAAAGCTACGCGAGCTTGTTGAGCTTGGTCTTATCCTTAAGGATGAGGAAGGGGCATACAGGCAGACGCCCATAGGGGAAATCATCTACCAAATTCACGTAGTGACGCTCCGCCGAATTGCAGCAGATACAAACCTGCTCCGGATGATGGTCAAATTCAATTTAAAGAACAAGTCGTCAAACAAGAATTTCGAGGGAGTGGTTAGAGAAATCACGCGAGAGGTTATTGCAAGAAGCGATCCAGGACTTTGGGCATTGAGCCAGCTAAGAT
>DAHVAI010000177.1 GCA_027314685.1 Nitrososphaerota archaeon
TGACGCGATACCACTTCCGGTCGCGGCACACACTTCTCAGGAAATTGTCGATCTTGCCTGCAAGGTTCAGCCTGCCTTTGGGGGCATACATCTTGAAGACATTGCATCGCCAAAGTGCTTCGAGATACTAGATTTGTTGAGAGAGAAACTTTCCATACCTGTCTGGCACGATGATCAGCAAGGAACAGCAGGTGTAATTCTTGCAGGTCTACTAAATTCTCTGAAACTCACCGAAAGAAAAGCAGCTGACTCGCGCGTCGTTCTTATGGGTGCAGGTGCGGCTAACATCGCCGCGGCAAGGCTCATGGTTGCTGCTGGGTTCACTGCGAGAAATTTGATTCTTGTTGATTCAAAGGGAATATTGCATCCAGAAAGACAAGACATGGATCAAATGATGTTACAAAATAAATGGAAATACGAGCTCGCGCTTCAAACAAATGGAGATAGGATAAAAGGCGGGATTGACGAAGCTGTGACTGGAGCTGATGCATTGATAGCCGCTTCACAGCCAGGACCTCACACACTCTCGCAAACTACTTTGAAGCGCATGAACAAGAAAGGTATCCTGTTCGCATTGTCTAATCCTGTGCCCGAGATAATGCCCGATGAAGCTCACAGGGCAGGCATGAAAATAGTCGCAACAGGCCGATCTGATTTCCCAAACCAAGTAAACAACAGCCTGATCTTTCCATCGATAATCAGAGGCGTTTTCGACGTTCGCTCAAAGTCAATCCCAGACGACGTTATTATCGAGGCTGCGATCGAACTAGCAAAATACACAGAAGACGACGGAACTCTTTCCGAGCGTCATATTTTGCCAACGATGATGGATTGGGAGATTTATCCTCTGGTCGCCTCGGCTGTAGGAGCAAAATGCGTCGAATTGGGAATATCCAGATTAACTTTGACCAGAAAGGAAATACATGACCGTGCAAAACAGATAATTGAAAAGTCGAAGAAGATGATCGGGTCAAACCAGAAGGCGAACTTGATCGAGTCATTTTCGAAAGTGAACAGGAAGATTAGAAAGTGATGCAATTGGCAAAGAAAAATAATCCTGCAATCCGCACGATAAGAAAGGAAGAGATCTCAAAGGCGTCAGAGTTGCTCGCCCGGCTAAAGCGACTAAACGGCGAGTTTGATCCTCTGCTAAAGACCTCAGAGTCTTTAGAAAAAGAAGCAAAGCAGGCGCTCGATCAAGCACTGGAAGACAAGGATTCAATCGTTCTTGTCGCTGTAGACCAGGCAAAGGTCGTCGGACTAGTCAAAGGCGTTTTAAGAGACAGAGTCTTCTACGAACCGAGAAAAGAAGGCGCCATCGTCGAGTTTTACATCCTGCCTGAGTATAGGCGACGCACTTTGGGCAAGGAATTGATCTCAGAAGCAAGCCTCCAACTAAGGAAAAAGGGAGCGGATCTAATCACTGCGGAATTCCCCAGTCAAAATGAGATTGCAAAGAACTTTTACGAGAAGCTCGGCTTTAGATCTCTCACAAACGTATATGCAAAGGCAGACTGATTCTTCCATAGTACTAAAATAGCGATACACGGAAGCAGAATCCAATGAGCCTAAGGTTTGGCCCCCCAATTCCGATCAAGATACTTCACCCAGAACTTTTCATCATGGGTATTATCCTAAGCTTGAGCACGGTTCTATTCGCTACAGTGTTGGTGGATAAACTAGGAACGGCGATGTTCAAACGTGGGTTTGCAAAGCCATTCTATATAAAGGGTCACAGAGTGCATCACAGCTGCATTTACTTTATCGTTCCCTTGCTATACAGCTTTTTTCTAGGGCTATATGTACTGGGTTACGTCCAGATAGTTTGGGGAACGCTATGGTACAATCTGGCTTGGACAGTTTTGCTTTTGGCAGCTACAATGTCGGTTGATTTCCTAGGCGATAAATTCTGGCCGAAGATCAGAAAGAACGTAATACTCCACCACGAGTGGATCTACACGCTCATTCCTGCGTATATCTTGGCCACCATTCTGGTTGTAATAGTTTAGGAAACAGACGAAAAAGGATAAATTGAGAAGTATTCCGGTATCTGAGCAACATGCGGATAAAGACCTCGAGGGTACTTTGTTACATCGATGGAGTAAGAGAGTCTTTCTCTAGGCGAAACTCTAGATTCTTAGCAGGCTTTTATTGCCTGACTGCTTCATTACGCTCTTCTGCATATGCAAAGTTAGTCACGCTATTGTTGATGGTCGCCTTTTGCCTTCACTATGCTGCATTCCAATTTGGGACGCTCGTCGCACTCGGGTTTCTTTTACTAGAACTATCAATCTATAGGCTTGCCAATACCTTTTTCCGAATCATCAAGTTCTAGCGGCTTTTACGATTCACTTATATCGAGTTTTGACCTAACAAGTTTTCCGAAACCATTTCGATAATTTCAAGGAATTGATCCAATGCCAAAGTGTTCAAAGTGCGGTAAGAAATTCTCGACGCTTCAGGCTTTAAACGACCATTTCAGGTCGGTACATCCTAGCGAAAAGTTTGTCGCACCAAAGCAGGCTTCCAGTGCCCGCACGCTTATCACAATAGTCGTCATAGTCATAATCGTGATGGGAAGCCTAGTGGGCTTTTTGATCTACAACCAGATCAAGAACCCTACCTCCTCGACTACAGTGACTAGCTGTCCAAACTGCAATGGACAACCCGTTCCACAAGCTCTCTATCAGAACCTTACCAAAATCAGTCCAACCATATTGAACGCAGTCGGTGCCGGTTCGGGCGTAACAAAACTATCTGCGATTACAAATGGAAATGGAAGCATGACAAACAACGGCAAACCGGAGGTACTTTACATTGGTGGAGAGTTTTGTCCATTCTGTGCGGCGGAGAGATGGGCTATGGTAATAGCACTTGCGCAGTTTGGGAATTTTAGCGGCCTTGAGCTCATGCAGTCTTCAAGCACGGACAGCTATCCAAGTACAGCAACTTTCACCTTTGCGAACGCGAGTTATACGAGTCAATACATCTCATTCGTTGCGGTGGAACACTATACCAATGTGTCTAATGCTTTTGTCTATCAGCCGGTCACGGCTTCAGAGCAAAGCGTCTGGACTCAGTATGATTCTAGCGGTAGCATCCCCTTCCTTGATATAAACAACCAGTACACGAATGGGGGCAGTGGTTCACAGAATAGCCCTGGATATTTGCACGTAGGACAGAACCCTAACAATTACAACGCAGCTCCCTACAACTGGACCTACATCGGCACGCAGCTTACAAACACGAGTAATCTGATTAGCAAATCGGTTCTGGGCTCGGCGAATAATCTAATCTCCACAATATGCAGCGTCATAACAAACTCAGGTCAGTCACCACCTAGTGTCTGCTCACAGTCGTTTGCAAAGCTACCGCTTGCTATAATGCCTGGAATCTCTGAGGGTTCCCCAATACTCTCTGTAGCTCCCTCCTCGAAGCTTGAACTACCGTTCTAGTCCGGCCTGACCTTGTGATATTATAGATAGTGTTGAAAGAAGGTACATAGACAGCGCATAACGTATTGATCTTCCCATCATTTTACTAATACCTCTATTCTATCAGCTCTACACGCAACTCAAGCGAGTATCTGCTTTACTTTAGTAAGTTGATAGTCGATTATCTTTCGAATCTAGCAACAATCTTAACAACTGGATGCCATTGGAAAAAGCCTCCATGAATACAACTTACCCGAAGACGAAGGGATTGGCGCTTTCGGCAATGTTTGCCGTACTTCTCGGCGTCCTCTCTTTGGCGAGTATACCCTTACCTTTTGACCCAGTGCCAGTGACCCTACAGGTTTTTGGAATCTTTCTCATCGTGTCGTTACTCGGTCCTTACTATGGCACACTCTCTTGCTTGATCTATCTAATGTTCGGACTGATAGGACTGCCGGTCTTTCACGGCGGTAGCTCTGGTTTGCCTATCCTTCTTGGACCCACCGGTGGCTTTCTGATTTCGTTTCCGGTTGCAAGTCTGATAGGCGGGAGCATCTCTAGGACGACTGCAAAAACTAGGAGAACGGATCTCGCATTGCTAGGAGTTTCCTACGGGATTTCTCTCTTGATAATCTATTCGTTGGGCACAATCTGGCTCATGGAATATCTTCATGTGACCCTGGGAGAAGCCATAATCTTGGGCACACTTCCGTTCGTAGGGTTTGACTTGATAAAGGGAGTGATCGCGGCGCCAATCTCGGCACGCCTCAGGGCAACAAGACTGGATTTGCCGGTTAATAGAACCTTGAGAATCGGAAAAATCGCAGAACCTGAGATTCAATCGGGATAAAGGTCTGAAACCTTGCCTAAAGGAGCAAATCTCTCAAGCAACAGAGAAAGATTAGCTCACGCACTTTCGCATGAGAAATTCAAGAGGCTGGACATTCGTCCGGTCTATCTTACATCGGTAGACTCTACGCAAACCTATCTCTCTTCGGAACTAAAAAGCGAAAGAGAAGGTGATCTTGCAATTAGCGAAACCCAGACTAAAGGCAAGGGAAGGGAAGGCAGGTCTTGGGTATCTCAAAAAGGGGGTCTGTGGATGAGTATTGTGCTTAGGCCACCAAGTGCAAGAGTGCTCGAGAGACTAGTCTATCTGGGAGCAAACGCAATAATTGACACGCTTTCAGAGTACGGTGTCAAGTCTTCGATAAAACCCCCAAACGACGTTTACTCTAATGGAAAAAAGATAGCCGGTATACTTGCAGACACTGTGATTCAAGGTGATTTGTCAGTAGTCTACCTGGGCGTCGGAGTGAACGTGAACAATGATCCCACAAAAGAAGATTTGATTTCCGAAATTGCAACTAGTGTTTCAAAGATCATTGGCGGTGCTCTTGATTTGACTGAATTCACCGTCTCATTCCTTAGACATCTAGATCAACTGTACGCTGACGAAATTGAGGCGCAAATCTCACACAACTAGCTTGAAGTTGTGTATTGTGCACGCGCCAATGTCAAACAATTATAAACAGACAAAATGCTTTGCGTACTACAAATGATTGTTCTTGACAAAGACGAAAAGCTACTCTCGATAACTCAGTTAGAACATCAAGAGATCGCAGGGCAACTCGCATCGCTCTGGGGGAATTCTCAATTCAGCAAACCTGAACCGTTCAGGGCGATGGTCGTCGCGGCAGGAAATCACGACATTGGCTGGTGGAATAGTGACACGCATCCAGCTAAAAATCCTAGTACGGGATTGCCCTACACATTTACTGAGCTGCCCGTCCTAGAGTGGCTCCAGATGTACAGAGGAGGAATCGACAGAATTGCCGAACTCGACCCATACGAAGGATTGATGGTATGCATGCATGGAGTTGGACTGAGAAAGAACAGATACGACACCGTTCCAGCAACTGATCGAAAAGACACGCTCTCTCCTAAAGAAAAGAAATCAGTTCGCGACTACATTCTTTCTGGAGAAAGGCTGCAAGCAAAACTTCGAAAGAAGATATCAGTAGATCCACAGTACAAGAGATATTCATCCGAAGAGAGAATATGGACTAACTACAAACTAGTCCAAGTTTGGGATAGGCTTTCCCTCCACTTTTGCTCTGACGGAATTCTGGGAGGAATCGCACGCGGTATCTTAGCTCCCGTTCCTGTGAGATACGGGTTGGACGACATTCAAATTCGTTTAGAAAAGATTGCCGCAAGGCAGTTTTCAATAACACCATTCCCATTTTCTTCCTCCCCAATCCAATTATTGTTAAGAGCAAGGTACATTCCAAAGAAGAGATATCATACAGAGGAAGATCTAAGACGGGCATACTATGATGCTGAGATTAACACATTGACAGTTGAGATAAGAAACACAAATTGACTTTGGTTTCTCGCGCGTAAGTTTTGAGATGGGCTCCGCTTTTCAACGCTCAATCTCAAATCCGAATCGATCTAGAGATATTGCAGTGCTAGTTGCATCTCTCATGAAGTTAGGAGATTGTCGAATAGGTTTATGCAATCCTGCGCTCAAATATCATGCTTTTTAAG
>DAHVAI010000125.1 GCA_027314685.1 Nitrososphaerota archaeon
CGCTCGTGGTAATTTGTGCTCGGAAAAATCTGAAACAGCGAAGGTAGTCTTGGTTCAGATGATGATATCCTGCAACCGACGCTAAGAATGATTCTCCGACGTTCAGCGCGGTCAATCGAACCAAAATGATACGTTATTTCAAGCTGCTTTTCCTTAGGGAAATCCGTTCCCGTTATGTTTGTGCAGTGATCGAACCCCAAAATGTCACGTACAAAGGTTGCGACTTCGACTAAATTTTCGCGCGTAGTATTGACCTTGATTCGATTTGTTTTTGCAAAAGCTAACTTTGCCTTGTCACCAAGCTGTGACAGAGCATCAGAAATTGCCTTTTCTTCTTGAGAAATTGTTGGAACAGCTGACAATGCAGAAATCTACCTCAATCCTGACTTCCTGATTTTGTCTTGAAGTAGAATGATTGCATCAATCAATTCCTCCGGTCTTGGCGGACATCCAGGCACGTAAACATCTACAGGAACGACTTGGTCTACACCTGGAAGGACATTGTAAGAATCGAAATACACTCCCCCGGTGATCGAGCAAGCTCCCATCGCGATCACATATTTCGGTTCGGGCATCTGATCATAGATCCACCGTAGACGTGGAGCCATTTTGCGAGTGACAGTGCCGTGAACAACTATTAGGTCGCATTGTCTGAGAGAACCAAAAGCTTCGAGCGTGCCGAATCTTTCAGCGTCAAATCTCGGTCCCGATACTGCTCCCCATTCGATGCTGCAACAGGCTGTTTCAAGATGAACCGGCCAGAGAGAGTAAACTCGCCCCCAGTTTGCAAGATATGTAACAGGATCTGCAATTGCTTGCTGAATGATGTCTTTCGCTTTGCCCACAAGGACGCTCATTCCTGGGCCGTCTCTTGCTATTGTAGGTCCATTCTTCACTTGCACTTGATCTTCTACCATTGATCCACCCTCCCAGCGAGGCGAAGAGCAAATCCAAGCGGTATAAAGATCGCGAGAAGGAACAGTCCGATTACAAAAGCTGTTTGGATTGTACTCATTGCAATGGTTGTGGTAGCCCATGCGAACAAGAACATAGAAACAACATCCATTACAACGAAGATCAGCAAGTATGGGTAGTATCGCATCATCAGGTGAACTCTCGCTTCCCCGGTCGGAACCTGTCCAGCCTCAAACGTGGCTCTTTTCATCGGGGTGGGATTTCGAGGCGCAAAGAGCCACGGAATCAGAATAACTGGAGTCGCAAATATTATCCCGAATCCTGCGGTAAGCAAGATAAGGGCGAAATCGCCGGGCATCTTGCTATCAGAAGAAACTTCTGATCAGTTTATTTAAATCTTGACAAGCGATATCGAATTTTTCATATGAAATTCAAAGCTAATGCATAATTTCTGCTTGCAAACCATTTTGAAAGATACTCTCCAAAGTAGTAGTTATCCAAATTTCTTCTGAACGCAATGCAACATTGCTTACGCTAATGCGTTTTGAATTAATCGCTCAAAAAGAATGAGTTCGAAGATTACGCTCTTCTTCCTCTTCGACCGCCAGCTCGTCTGGTCGTGTCATGAGGGATCGGAGTGACATCTTCAATTCGTCCTACTTTGAATCCACTTCTAGCAATTGCCCTAATTGCAGCCTGTGCTCCGGGACCAGGAGTTCTTGGTCCGGTGCCGCCTACCGCTCTGACCTTAATGTGAACTGCAGTTATTCCTTTAGACTTTGCAACGTCCGCTGCCGCCGATGCACTCTTCATAGCCGCATATGGCGAAGATTCGAAACGATCTGCTTTCACATGCCTTCCACCAGAGCTGAATGATATTGTCTCAGCGCCGGTAAGATCAGTCATATGCACAATAGTGTTGTTGTAACTACTGTAGATGTGAACGATTGCCCACTTTTCTTGTTGCTGCGCTGCTTCCATTAATCAATCACTCTTGTTTCTGTTCTGGTTCCACAGGTGCCTCTTCAGCAGGTGCTACTGGCTCTTGAGCTAATTTCTGGAATTTCGAACCCGAGCTGAATGATAACGAGTCTTCTTCGGTTGGAGACACTATGTAAGATGGGACTGTAATTCGCCTCTGGTTTAGGGCAATATGTCCGTGCGATATAAACTGCCTCGCTTGATAGGGAGACTTTGCAAGACCTCGCTTCCAAACAAGAGTCTGCAGCCTTCTTTCCAGCAAGTTCTCGATAGTTAACGAAAGCACGTCATCAAGAGTATTCTGCATTCCCTGGACAAGACCCAGCCTGTTTAGATAATTCATTAGTTTTGGTTCTTCTCTGCCTCGAACATCTGATGATGCGGCGAGAAGTTGCCTAGCCTGTTTTCTGTAGTTTGAAAGCTTTGTCTGAGCTCTCCACAGTTCGCGCTTATTTCTCAAGCCATACGTTCCAAGAAGGAATAACTCTTGAGAAAGTTGATCGCTGCGCCAAGGGTTCCTGGGAGGAGTAAACATCTTCCTCGATTTCTTTGGATCTCCCAAATCACTTCTTCTCCGCCGCTGCTGCTTGCGCCGCCTGGGCTGCCTGGAGTGATGATTTCTTCACACCTACCGTACGTCCCTTGCGACCGGTCGTTCTCGTTCTCTGACCTCTAACCTTCAGTCCGAAGCTATGTCTTATACCACGCCACGACAGAATGTTTTTCTCCCTGTCGATGTCGCACTTTATCATGAAATCCAAGTCACTACCAATCCTGTGAATGGTTGTTCCTGAGTCAACATCCTTCCTTCTGTTCATAAGCCAGTCTGGAAGGTTCAAAGATTTTGCATCCTTTAGGGCAGCCTCCACCTGTTGCAATTGTTTGTCCGTCAATGTTCCCAATCTTGACTTTGAGTCTAGCTTAAGAGAGGCAACCATCGCATTTGCGTAGCTCTCGCCAACGCCTTTGATTTCGGCTATCGCAGGGACCACTTTCTTTGTACCATCCAAGTCTCTACCTGCAACACGAACAATGTGCCGAAATTCTTGCGACATAGTAAGGTAGAACACTATCTTTTTCGGCTATAAAATGTTAATTGCTTCTTCGAGGCAGAGCCGGTGGATTTTGGGATTATTTCGCTTAATCATCGCTACACTTCGTAATTTGTTTAGATTTTGACACCTTCTTTCAGAAATTATATATATTGCTCTGGCATTCACGGTCTAGTTTATTTGTGATCGCACTTTGACAAAGACCGATGAAATTGATCTAAAGATACTTACAGAGCTTCAGAAAGATGCGAGCACAAGTGTTCCAAAGCTTAGCAAGAAGATCAATGCGAACCCTTCGGTCGTTTACAGCAGAATAAAACGCCTGTCAAAGAGGCAGCTCATCAAGAGGTTCACGATCGAGGTAAACGACATTGCCCTTGGCTACACCGTTTCGGCGATGATCGGTCTTAACGTTGATTCAAAAGTACGAGAACAGATCTTTGAGGAGATGCTGCGAATGGACGCAATCCAAGACATATATGAAGTCACTGGAAGATTTGACCTCATCGTAAAGGCAAAGGCCAGGTCCCTAGAAGAACTGCACATCATAGTCTCTGCGAAGATTGGCAAACTAAACGGCGTGCTCCACACCGAGACCTTCATTGAAATGGGGAGGAAAGTGAAGGAGGTAAACTACGCCTCTCAGAAGGCATAGTCAACGTTTTATCCAAGTTCGTATCAGAGCTGTGTGGTTAAACATAATGGTCGAAAAGACAGAGATTGTGAAGCAGCTTGCCCAAGTAGTCGACCCAGAAGTTGGCGTTCCGATTACAGAGATGGATCTTGTCGACGACATTGGAATTGATGATTCCACGGGAACAGTATCAATTGGCTTTCATCTTACGGCGCCTTTCTGCCCTCCCATGTTCGCGCTTGAAATTGCTCAGGATATCAAGAAGCGAGTTGGCGGCCTAGAAGGCGTCAAAGATGTGAAGGTCGCAATGACCGGCCATTTTATGGCAGAAGAAATCAACAGACGAGTAAACTCGCCTCCCACTGCCTCTGCTGCGCCTAGCTGAGCTTACTGCTCTTCGGTGATTTTTTCGCCGAGATATTCGTAGACGGCGGATTTCATTACCTTTAGCGGCAGCAGCGCGCATTTTATTCTCACTGCGCCGAGGTTGGGCGAACCGAGGCTTTCCAACAGGGCTGTCTTGTCGATCTTCCTCACTTCGTCGATAGTCTTACCTATCACCATCTCTGTCAGCATCGAGGCAGAAGCCTGCGAGATGGCGCAGCCATCGCCGTTGAATTTAATATCTGACACTTTTCCGTCTGAAAACTTTAGCTGCATTTCAACAACATCTCCGCAAAGCGGGTTTGAATCCTTTGAGGTGGCATCTGGTGAAGGAACCGTGCCTTTATTCCTAGGATTTTTGTAGTAATCCAAGATTATTTCCTTGTACATGTCAGAGCTCATTAACTCAAGACCTCCTGAACCTTCGCGAGTGCTTTTCCAAGAGACTGGACATCATCAATGTCATTATACAGATAGAAACTAGCTCTTGAAGTTGCCTGTACCTGAAGTTTTTCCATCATCAATTGAGCACAGTGGTGACCCGAGCGTATCGCCACGCCTTCGGAGTCTAGTATGGATGCAACGTCGTGTGCATGAACATGGCTCAAGTTAAATGAAATTACCGCACCTCTTCTCTTTTCGTCCATCGACCCGTAAATCTTCATGCCCTTCAGTTTCGACATTTCAGACAGCGCCACTTTGCAGATCTTCTGCTCGTGTCGCCAGATGTTTCCCATGCCCAAATTGACAAGATAGTCTAACGCTGCGCCGAATCCTATCACGTCTGCAATGTTCGAAGTGCCTGCTTCATACTTCCAAGGAAGATCGTTCCACTGGGTCTCCTCGCGGTGGACCTGCTTTATCATGTCTCCTCCGAGAAGGAATGGCGGCATTTCCTCCAGGAACTTCTTTTTGCCATAGAGCGTACCAACACCAGTAGGCCCGAGCATTTTGTGAGCCGAAAACGCGAAAAAGTCGCAATCAATGTCTTGCACGTCAATAGGCAGGTGCGGCGCAGACTGGGCTCCGTCGACCACGACGAGAGCCCCTCGGGAGTGAGCAGTTCTGGTTAGATTCTTTGCGTCGTTTATTGTTCCCAATACATTTGACATGTGTGAAAAGGCAAAGATTCTAGCGTCCTTGAGTTTGGAGTCAAGGTCGCTTTCGTCAATCTCCCCGTCGTCAGTAACGTTCACAATTTCAAGCTTTGCAGAATGTCTTTTTGCAAGCTGCTGCCACGGCACAAAGTTGCTATGATGCTCCATCTCAGTAACAACCACCGTGTCACCCGGTTTCATGTACTTCTCAAATGTACATTTGGCGGCCATGTTCAATGCCTCAGTAGCGTTTCTCGTAAACACAATTTCCTCACGATGTTTCGAGTTGAGGAATTTTGCGGTCTTGTCCCTAGTCGCCTCGAAAGACTCCGTGGCCTCTTCTGCAAGCAGGTGGACTGATCTATGGATGTTTGAGTTATGGTTCTCGTAATAATCTGTAATCGCATAAATTACCTGCTTTGGTTTTTGGGTCGTCGCAGCGTTGTCCAAGTATACTAGTTGTTTTCCGTGGACCTGGCGCGACAAGACGGGAAAATCTGCCCGAATTGCAGTTACGTCAAGACTGCATGGATTTTCAACTTCAAGCATGCAACCACATCTATTTCCTAAGCAAGTTACTTTGGCGCGATGCAGTATTTTTGCTTTTTAATAGGCGCACAATTTGACTAGCGATACTTGTAGTGACCCTCAAAGATGTCTTTGGGAACTTGCTCTGACTGCGTTTCCTCGAAAAGCACTTCTCTCTTCTTGTGTTTCAATACACCGACCTGCCTGTACCACTTTGCTTCTATCAGATCCCGCATAGTGTCTCTTAGTTCTTCCGACCTGATCCTGGAGATTGCAGGCTCTAGGAAGCCCAAGACGATGAATTTCTTTGCCTCACTTTCAGACAAGCCCCTCGTCATCATGTAGAAGATCTGGTCGTCGTCAATCTGTGAAACGGACGCGGAATGAGTTGCCTTTACGTCGTTTGTCAGAATTTCCAACCCAGGTATTGCATCAGACCGGGAGTTTTCACTAAGTAAGATTGCATGTCCTGCAAGGTATGCGTTGGAATTCTTTGCCTCCTTGCCGATCCTGATCATTCCCTTGAATACCGACTGTGCCTTGTCGTTCAACACGCTGTTTGAGAGTATGCGCCCCTTTGTGCTCATGCCGACGTGGGAAAGATCTGAAACTAGGTCAAACTTCTGGTCGTTGTTTCCAAATACAACCTCCACGTCTTCGGCACCTGCGCCGTCCTTAAGGAATATGCTCTCAGATCTTGACCTGTGAACTCTGCCGCCAAAGTATCCGACCGTCCAGTAGATTTGAGCATCTTTTCCGCAAAGTGCCTT
>DAHVAI010000186.1 GCA_027314685.1 Nitrososphaerota archaeon
AAATCTTACGTGGATCAGGGCGTGGAAGTATTCGGACTTGTAAGAAGAAGAGCCGATGGTGACGTTGCGCGTGGGCTTAGAGAGGTGGGTATAGAGAACCAGGTGAAGAAGCTCGAAGGCAACGTTGAGGATCTCACTTCATTGCTAATGGCGTTCGATGTTTCTCAACCTGACATTGTATTTCATCTTGCCGCCCAGAGCTTTGTTCAGCGTTCATTCAGCAATCCTCTAGAATGCATGACTGCTAATGCGACAGGTACTGCTAACATACTGGAAGCAATGCGTCTAAAGACTATGAATGGGGCACGGCTAGTGTTCGCCGGTTCGAGCGAAGAGTATGGCTTCGTTGTTCTGGATGAAAAGCAGAAGAACAAGTTTGAAGCTAAGAAAGGGAAACTGTTTCCACAACCGGAGAGAATCCCTGAGCTGCCAATCAAGGAAACCAATCCTTTGAGACCTATGTCCCCCTATGCTGTAACGAAAGTTTTTGGCGAGCTAATGACGCTTGAGTATTCACACTCCTACGGTCTCAAGAATGTAGTTTCAAGGGGCTTTAACCACGAGGGGGCTAGACGCGGATCATATTTCGTTACCTCGACAATAGCAAGACAAGTTTCGACTATGATTTTTAACAATAATCTGAATTTCAGGATAGGTAACCTTTCTGCCTTCCGAGACTGGACTCATGTGGACGATATGGTTGATGGATACAGGCTGTTGGCAAATGACGGGGAATCTGGTGAAGTCTATAATTTGTGTTCTGAGAGGACAAATTCCGTATTAGGCTATCTGCTAACATGTCTGTTGGCCGGTGGATTGAAAGTGAGGGGCATAAACTCCTGGCACTCCCAGAAGAAGGTGAAGAACCCTACAGAGGAGACCGAAATCAGGATGTTCGGCAAGAAATGGTTGGGAATGAAGGTGGAGAAAATGATGCTAGACGGTGACATAGATTTCGATATAGAAGACGGAGGTCTTGACATAGATACCGATAAGGGTATTGTTAAGGTGGAATTCGATCCGACTAGGTTCAGACCTACTGATGTGCCAATACTTCTTGGTGATTCGACGAAGGCGAAGGCACTTGGATTCAAACCAAAGAGGAAACTCGAGGATATTGTAAGAGATCAGTTGAACTACTATGCTGATCCAGTGCACCGATCAGTTGGGGCATAAGCATCAAATCCATGCCACACTTCGGCACTCCCAAAACACGATCAGGTGGCGTAAGAACTCTATTGATTAGGCCAGGTCAATGAAGGAGGCACGGTTTCTCATACCCACTTGCGGAATTTCGCTACCAGAACTGTCGCACTACATGCTGATGGGAAGCCAGATTTTTGTTCTCACACGTGATGAATTGTGGGGAGTGCTAGGCTGGTTTTAACGACTCTATGTAGACCTTTCTTCATCGTTGTCTGAAGTGAGTCAGTCAAATAACTCGGCACCTGCTGTTTTCAGAAGATAGATGGAGTCAACATCTATGCGCAGCCAAGTCGAAAAACGGTCTGGACTATCTCGAGACTATTTTGAGGTGAGAAACAAGAGATTTGGCAGACGATTTAATGCTGAATTTCTGGGACTCTGCTAGGCAGTTGCTTCTGATGTTTTCACTATATCCATGTGCCATGACCTCCTTGATTTTCTCTCTTAATTCATTATCATCCGAAACCAACCAACCATTGATTCCTGGTTTGATCAACTCTCTTGCACCACCACTATCGAACGCGACAGTAGGCGTTCCACAACTCATAGATTCAACAATCGAGTACCCATAAAACTCGAGGGGGTTAGGGGACAAATTTAATGTTGCAGCAGAATACAGCCCTACGAGCTCATTATCTGATACAAAACCGAGGTTTTCTGCTCCATTTACCACTCCTCCACCCACGATCTTGACGCGAATCTCTCTAGATAGCTCTGTCACTATTCTATAGAGTGGATCTGATGGGTTCCTGATGAGTGCAATCGCATACTCTGAATTGATTTTGTGCTCTTTCATTTGTCTATTGAAAAGGCTCCCATCCACTGGGGGGTATACCACTTTGTTAATCGGCAGACCATATATGAAAGACATTATACCCGCGGTGAAGTAGCTATTTGCCATTACCAGATCGAACTTGGAAGCCATGCTTGCATGCCTTGCCATGTCGGGGACGAAGCTCAATCCGAGAATGTGTGCCATCAGTTTATGTGATTTTTGAAATTCACGGTTCAAAAGCATTAGGCTTAAGTCGCCGTTTGTCAGATATGCTTTCGTCACAGTTCCAAGGCCCTCAACGGTCGGCAGCGCTTCATCTGCAAGCACAACATAAGAGTCGCACTCGTTGTGCTCGGTCACAAGGTCAGCGAGCTTGGAAGCTAGCCTGTTTCCATACCTCATCATCTGAAAATTGTAGCTCGATGAAGGGACACCGCCAGTTCTATGGATCTGTATGTTTTGTCTTTTCAGGAGTTCTAGTTGCTCATTGTCGATATAAAGGGAATAGACTACTGGTTCGACACCAATCGATTTTAGGCCTTTGGCAAGACTAACTAGGAATCGCGACTGCCCACTGTGTTTTGAACTGAGATAGTAAGCTAGAAGGCCTACCTTCATTGGCAAGTTCATCTGCAAGGGCTATATTTTCCTTTTTGCATCGCCTTACATTTCCGAGTATTTTCAGGTATTCGATTTGATTGATATCTATCATCCAGTCTCAGTGGAATATGTGATCATTTTGTTAACTGTCATTACTGTCTGTCGGATTAGGGACTAAGAAATCTATGGATCGGCGGCGATGCGCAAGCTTTATGACATCGCCTCTACCTAACCTCCGCAAGGTCGGAGGAGATTGGTAGATGGATGTTAGCCAAAACGTGAATCTTGACTTACCAAGATACACGGAACATCATCAGACTGAATTGATACAGAACTCGTTCATATCGAGTTCCGAGTCAGTACCTTTGGGGGGCAAATCGTTTCTGGTTGTTATACCAGTCTTAAATGAAGCACGGTTGTTGGTAGCAAATACTGTGAAGCTCAAAGAATACTTGACCAAAATGGGTCTGAATTTCACTATTTGCCTTTATGTAGATCCTTCCTCGGATAATTCAATGGAGTTGGCCAAGGAACTATCTTCCTCCTCTGCTGGACGTGTTGTTACAATGGCAGGGCAGAAACCGGTAGGCAGAGGTTTCGCTGTTCGTGAGGCTTGGCGCAGTATCCCCAGCGATTTCTATTGCTTCATGGATGCTGATTTGGCCGCTGATATCGGTTCAACGGTGGAAGTTTTGGAGTTGCTTGCTACAGGCAAGGCTGAAGTGGTAATAGGTTCCAGATATGTAAACGGATCCCTAGTACATCGCCCTCCTCTGCGTCGGAAGGTATCAGAAATCTATAATGGCATTCTCAGGTTGATTTTCAGAGACGAGGTGTTTGACCATCAATGCGGTTACAAGTTCCTAAACCACAGAGCAACACAGCTGATTCTCCGCACTACCGATGTTGATTCGTGGTTCTGGGACACTGAG
>DAHVAI010000192.1 GCA_027314685.1 Nitrososphaerota archaeon
TCTCGAAGATTTCTCCAAGAAATCTACTTTACCATATCGACATTCAAGAAGAGTGTGAAATAGATGTATTTGCCGGTAGGAAAGGCATCCAATGTAGGGTGGAAATATGATAGTTGGCCTAGGCAATAAATAACACATTGGAGCAAGACAATGTTACGTACTTGCCATCTAGTGCCAAGACTAAGAAGACTGCAATGTTGCATCACAAGAGTGGCAAGAGTTGCATGGAGATTGGCAAGCTTCTTTGAGTTAGTCATATGCGATCTTCGATAGGGAAGACGGGTCGGCCGGGTGCATGTTGCAAAAGACCATTGCTACCGGATGCTTCTTGTTCGATAGAAGTGATGCAGGAGACGATATCATGTTCTCAGAATACGCCATCGAAGCCATGGCCAAATTCAACACTCATTACGGTGAAATGCAAAAGCTCAAAGAAGAATTGAAAGACAAGGCCAAGCATCTTGAAGGGCTGAAGACATTCACATCCAACTAAGGTAAGAAGATAGCGGGGTGATTCAAAACCTACTTCTGTATTTTCGGTAACTGGCGGGATCTCATTTAGCAAGGCCTCGGAATAGAAAATTCATTTCTTTTGTCGAATCAGCAGATTATTCGGAAACCTGACCACAGGTTTTGAAACACGCCACTAGAGAATGGCCCAGGCATGGCTCATCTCCAGTCAATACAAGTCTTCGTCGCCCTTAGATACGACATAGAGAAACAAGACTGATGGTACTTGCATCTGTCACTTACCCCTCCCACTTTATTGAGCAACATTGAGATATCAATATAATTAATAATCAATAAAAATTTTTTAAAAAAAAACTCTTCAAGTATTCATATCGCGCTTCAAGCTCCTTTGAGAACGTATCCATTAGGTCCCTAAATAGTAAAATTAACGAATTTGTCAGGATTTGGGACAAGTCCTATCATCAGAGAGAAACAATGCAACAAAGAAGCCATAATCCGTAAGATCACTTTAGAAACACTTTCTTGTCGCATAGTTGCAATGGAGACTCGATGGAATCTGGGGCCATTGCCGTGAAGTTATAACCAATATGAATTCACATTGGCGTTTACCACATAAGTATAAGAATACTGGCGAAAATGGACAGTAATCATAGTTTTTAGAGTGCGATGTCATTCCCACACTATGACACGATCACAGATTCCCAGCAAGCGAATAACTTTGGAGTCAATCCAGCTGTTCTTATCAAACTCCGAAAGAATCTATCAGGACTCATTCAAAGTTAGTGTTCCGACTTCCGCTTCACTTCTTGAACTGAGCTTGGAAGAAATTGCCAAGGCCTGGGGATTAATGCTGGCTTATGAGAAGAGACTACTGAGAAAGGCACCAAATCTCTTCGACAAAATGATCAAAAGAGGAAAATTGGAACTAAGTACGAATGAACTCAAGAGCATCGACAAGTTCTTTTCAGCACATGAGGCAAGAGATCTCTTAATGCCATTTGATGAAGAGTCTTTCAGAAGTCATAGAGCCAAGATAAGATATCTTAGCACATTACTGGAATACCTAAAGGCGACAATACCAATAACCAGGAAAGGTTTGAAAAGAACCGCCTTAATCCAAGCTGTTTATGGGCGTTACATTAAGGAACCGACAAAAGATGACTTGAGGAATATTGATGACTCTGTGGACAGAGTATTAGCCGCTCTTGATACCAAATACCTAGATGAGATTGTAAAAATCAAAGAACGAGGCTTCTATGTAGACTTTGAAAGGAGTGGTTTCGTTTCCCCCTCAACTCGATTATTCCATCTAGACCATCTTAGAAATCTAACCACTCTACTAATAGGTATGTTGAAATCAGAATTGAGCGTGTTGGAGGCTGTCAATGACCTTCCATAGCTGCAATCAAACTCCAGCTTGAAAAAGACCGAATATTGGAGGATGTGGGCAAGTTGCAGCTTACCGAAACGATTGAATTTATAGGTAACTGGTCAGTCTGTTGAAAACAGAAGATATTGGCCGACTATCATTCGGCACCGCCATCATGTA
>DAHVAI010000208.1 GCA_027314685.1 Nitrososphaerota archaeon
ATATGATAATTTTGTGAACGAAATAATATGGAAACGACAGAGCGCACACAATGATCATGTTCAAGGAGCTAAGCACTTTGGAAGAATCCATGATACCATCCTTTTCTATTCCAAGAGTAAAGTCTATACTTGGAACACACAATTGCTCCCATACGAGCAAGATTACGTATCGAAGTTCTATCGTCACGTGGAGCCCGAAACGGGTAGACGATTTGCGCTAGGCGATATGACAGGCCCCGGAGGCGCCTCAAAGGGCAACCCGCTCTACGAATTCCTTGGGATTCAGCGATATTGGAGATATTCTAGAAAGAAGATGAATGAATTGCTAGATGGAGGCCGAATCTATTGGAAACCTGGAAAGGTACCGCTTCTAAAGAGGTATCTCGATGAGATGAAAGGACGGTCCGTTCAAGATGTCTGGGTTGATGAACCAATCCAGAAATTGCGAGAGTACCCTACGCAGAAGCCCGAGAGACTGATTGCTCGGATAATCGCTGCGTCGACGAATAAAGGCGAGTCTGTGTTAGATCCCTTTTGTGGTTCTGGAACCACACTGGTCGTTGCAAACAGATTGCAAAGAAAATGGTGCGGAATCGATGTATCTCCAGCAGCGATAACTTTGTCTCAGAGACGTCTAGATAATTCGTCCGAATGAGCCAGTAAAACAAGAGCGTTCTGCATTTACTGGCAGACTACCAAATTTGGCAAGACATGGAAATCGCAAATATGTAGGCGAACGTATTATGTCTTATTGGTGAGTGGTTCAGGCAGTCGGATTAGGATTGCGTCAGGTCATATCTGTCTGCATGACCTAATTCCTGTGAGTCGCGTTTCCCGTTATTTATCTATCAAGTAACCCACGTGCTCTAGTGGCTTCTCAATTACAACTCTCTTGATTATTATCACTATTCTGCTGATTATTTCTTCAACATCAGTTTGTAGAGCGGATCGATCAAATGATACTTGCCCTTCTCATCCTTTTTTATTATCCTAAGTTCAACTAACTGGTGCAACGATCGAGTTAGGCTCTTGTCATCTAATTCCTTTCCTTTGTAGTATGACTTTGCTAGAGTCTTGATATCGCCCCAAGCAGCAATTGGGTCCAGATTAGTGAGCGCCATTATGATAGCTATTTGAATGGGTCCAAGGTTCTTACATTCTTCTTCCACTACGCCTTTCGCGTTTTGTTTCACTTGGGAAATTGATTTTTGATGAGAGATATTCTCGCTACGTTTAGCTCCATAGTATGATAACCAGCCAGGAATGCCACCAAAAGTTGATACTGTTTCATCTATTTCATCGTCCTTATAGCTTACATTGCAAATCTTGAAACCTGTTCTCAAAAAATCTTTAGCTACTTCTTCCTCAAACGGTTTTATTTCCTCACTTTGAATCGGCCTTCCCAGCATCACCGTATTGCCTCGAAGCTGTTTTAGTAATCCCGTTGCCGAACCAGAGAACAT